>NZ_BAAGDP010000006.1:0-135264 GCF_054660695.1 Turicimonas sp. TL08 | reverse complement strand
ATATAAGAAGAGACTTTCTGCATAAGATCACGACGACAATAGCCAAAAACCACGGTATTGTGTTCATGGAAGATCTAAAAGTATCGAATATGTCTGCATCGGCGTCAGGTACAGTTGAGCAGCCCGGAAAAAAGGTCAGACAGAAAAGCGGTTTAAATCGTTCAATTCTTGACCAAGGATGGTATTCTTTCAAGACAATGTTGGCTTACAAGTTGGAAGAAAGAGGAGGGTTGCTGGTATTGGTTTCTCCGAAAAATACGAGCAGAACTTGTCTGAATTGCGGATATATTTCGGCAAAAAACAGACAAACGCAAGCACATTTCGAATGTACCAAATGCGGGTACAAAGAAAATGCCGATGTCGTGGGAGCGATAAATGTATTAAGGGCTGGACACGCCCGGTTAGCCTGTGAAATGAACGGTGCAGTAAGGCCGTTGTCAGCAGGAACCCAACGAGACCTTCTACAACCATAGGCTACGGCTGTTGTAGCGGTGGTAGGGAATCCTCTTCGTTCACGAAAAGGAGGATGTCAATTCTTTGGCCTCAGAGGCTTTTGACGTTAAGAAGGCAAAAAATCGTCTTTTCCCAGAAGATTAGAAAAAAACTTAAATGAGGAGACTCAGGTCAGAAAACAGGCCTGAACAGCTGGCTTAAAATCTTTTTTATGCCTATGACAAAATCGAGAAGTCGGCCTGACTGTTTGAGATTAAATAAAGTTAAATCGGTAACTTTTTACTTTTAAAAGAAAAACTGAGCGCGCTCGAATTCTCGGACACAAATGTTAAAAGCAAGAATTCAACCAGACAGATGCGCTAAGGAATGGAACTCGCTGACTTATGAACGTCCGTTGTGTGAAGTTACTCCTGGAATTCGGCCAATAGTTCTACTGAAAAATCTTCGTAGAAGGTCTAAACTCGCTGTCTCTGAAAAGTTATTTCTTACTGGAGCTTAAAGCGTGGAAGAACCGGCATACGTGCGAGAAATTTGTTTTGATACTGAAACCACCGGGTTTAGAGCTAAAGAGGGCGACCGTTTGATCGAAATCGGCTGCGTCGAACTTTCCCGTTACGGAATCTCTGAAAATAAATTTCATCGCTTCATCAATCCTCAAAGAGATATTCCTGAAGAAGCCATTCGAATCCATAACATTACTAATGAAATGGTGGCCGATAAGCCAACATTCGAAGAAATCGCCGATGAATTCTTAGAGTTCATCAAAGGCGCGAAGTTAATCGCTCATAATGCTCCTTTCGATGAGTCTTTCTTGGATCAGGAATTGACAAGAATCGGAAAGGGCAAACTCCGGGATCATTGCGTAGATGTTATTGACTCTTTGGAAATCAGCCGTAAAGTGTTTCCTCAGCAGCAGAACTCTCTTGACGCTTTGTGCAAACGCTTGGGCATCGATTTAACTTCCCGTAATGACGGCCACGGTGCTTTAATCGATGCTCAGCTTCTTGCTCAGGTCTACTTAGTCCTCAAGCAGGACCAGGAGTCCATGGACATCGACAGTTTGACTCTGTCCGGAAAAAAACTCGATGACATTGAAGATACTCACATTGTCATCAAGGCCAGCGAGGAAGATTTGAAGGCTCACGAAGTGTTTTTGGAACTTTTAGCCAAAAAATGCAAAGGCACTCCTCTCTATAAAATGGGTGACGAAGAGTTCAAAGCCTTACGAGAAAAAGAACAAGAGTCTATTAATTCCAAAAAAGCCAAAATGGAACAATTTATCGCGAGTCTCTAAGGAAATAGTCCAATTTAGAGACATCAAGCAGACACAATGCGCAAAAGATAGCGATAATCAGAAAATTAATAAAAAGATTCAACTGTTAGGAAAACATTAAATGGCATTTCAAAACAAAGGCCGCAGAACTCCTTTTAGGCCTAAACAGACGGCAAAATCAGCTGCTTCCTCTGCTATTAAACCTAGAAGTTCGCGCCCGGCGGGTTTTAAATCAAGTCAGGACGGAGAAAATGCCGATTTGCACCTGCCTTCCGCTGCTTTTAGTCCTTCAGCTCCTAAAGGGCCGCGTGTCCCGGCTCAGGACTCTGCTCCTGCAGTAAGCGAAAAACTTCATAAAGTTCTTGCGGATGCCGGCCTCGGCTCCCGCAGAGATATGGAAGAGCTGATTACGCAAGGCCGAGTCTCCGTAAATGGCGAACCCGCTTATATCGGACAGCGTGTGCTCCCGACGGATTTGGTCCGCGTAAACGGCAAGCCTGTACGACGTGCAATGAAGCATGTTGAGACCGTTCCTCAAGTTTTGATTTACCACAAACCGGCCGGAGAAATCGTCTCCAAAGACGATCCGGAAGGCCGACCGACTGTTTTTGATCATCTTCCTCGTGCGAGAAACGGCAGATGGATCGCCGTTGGCCGTTTGGACTTCAATACAGAGGGCTTATTGCTCTTTACGACTGACGGAGAATTGGCTAACCGTTTAATGCATCCGAAGTATGAAATCGAAAGAGAGTACGCCGTCCGAATTCAAGGAGAGCTCTCTAAAGAAGATAAAGAAAAGCTTCTGACTAAGGTTATGCTCGATGACGGCCCCGCAAAATTCACTTCCTTAGATGAAATCGGCGGTAAAGGATTCAATCGTTGGTATCAGGTTAAGCTCTCGGAAGGAAGAAACAGAGAGGTCCGCCGCATGTTCGAAGCCGTCGGCATGCCGGTGTCACGCTTAATACGTACTCGTTACGGTTCAATCAATTTGCCTTCCAACTTAACTCGCGGCAAATTCGAAAGACTTCCGAAAGAAGTTGTTGAAGCATGGATTAAAGAATCCGGTTTGGATAAAGAGCCGGTTTCCAAACCGGTGCTGTCCCGTCCTAAGGCCAGCCCCGCCGGCGGAGCTCGCAGAACGAGTTCAGGTCCCAGAGCAGCTTCAGGAGCACCGGGAAGAAGACCTTCCTCCGGGACAAGGCCCGCAGCAAAAGGTCCGCGAAGCGGAAGAAAGCCTGCTTCCGGCACGCCGAGAGACGGAAGATAGTCGATTCGCCGGTAAAATCGGCTGAGGCCTCAAAATGAGAAAGTCTTTTGAGGTCTTGCCTATGCTTTGAGGCAGCAAAATTAATAACTGTATGTTTGCTAAGGGAAAATTACCCCTTGACAAATAATAAAAAACTTTGGAGAAGCGGTAGTTTTTTATCCATTTTTACAAAAACTTCCGCTTTTTTAATAAGTTAGGAGTACAATGCTTGCAAAATTTCGGCAGATTATGAAAATTTGCCGGGTGTTTCTGTACCCTTCGGTATGGAAATACACCTGTCAAGGGTTGTAAATAGATGGGCTTTACGCCCGTTTTTTTTTGGTTTAGTTAAGAGGTTGCAGCAGAATGGCGGTTCCATCTCAGGTTTTCGAATTGATTGAGTCGACCGTGGAGGGTCTCGGTTACGAATTGGTTGACGTAGAACGTCTCCCAAGAGGTCTTATCCGCGTCACTATTGATAAAGAAGGCGGCATCACATTGGACGATTGCGAAAAAGTCAGCAATCTTTTGAATCCCGCTTTAACCGTAGACAACGTGGATTTCGATCGTCTCGAAGTCTCTTCCCCGGGTGTGGATCGTCCGCTCAGACGCGCTAAAGACTTCGTTCGCTTTGTCGGCAGCAACGTTCATATCGAGCTCTATACACCGATGACAGGCGAAGGTCTGCCTGCCAACGGCAGAAGAAGAATGGACGGTAAGCTTCTTGCTGTAGAAGGTGATGAAGCTAATCCGACCATCACGCTCGAGCTCATTACTGAAAGATTGGGCCGCACACCGAGCGAAATTGCCAAAGCTAAAGCCAAAGCCAAAAAATCAGGAGAAGCTCAGGCCGCTCCTGTCATCCTCAATATTCCGTTTAAAGACATTGAACGCGCCTCTTTATTGGCCGATTTAGATTTTAGAGGTTCAAAATAAATGAATAAGAATCTGCTTGACTACGTAGAACTCCTTGCAAATGAAAAGAGTGTCGATAAGGAGTTAGTACTGATGGCACTCGAAAGTGCTATCGCCAGTGCTGTTAAGAAATCCGAATTCCCGGGTGAGGACGCTGATATCGCAGTAAAAGTAGACCCTAAGACCGGTGACTACCAGGTTTGGCGTCAATGGCTCGTCGTTCCTGACGACCAGGGCCTTCAGGAGCCGGACCGTCAGATTCTTCAGTGGGAAGCCAAAGAGGATTACTCTGACCAGGGCGAAATGAATGTCGGTGACTATGTCCGTCAGGAACTCAAAGATTACAGCGTCACGGGCCGTAGATTCGCAACTGACGCCCGTCAGGTCATTCTCCAGAAATTGAGAGAAGCCGAAAGAACCAAGAATCTTGAAGAATTCAAGAACCTCTACAAAGATCAGAAGATTGTTCACGGCCAAATCCGTAAGAATGTCGGCGGGGACTGGATTGTTGAAATCGGCAAGATCGAAGCAAGACTGCCCAAGAGCGAATGCATTCCTCATGAATTGCTGAGAACCAATGACCGTATCCGCGCTTATGTATCTAAGATTGATCCGGCTTCCAGACAGCAGCAGGTCATTTTGAGCCGTGCTTGCAACGAATTCTTAATTGAACTCTTGAAGTTGGAAGTTCCTGAAATCAACGAAGGCCTGCTTGAAATTAAGAATGTAGCCAGAGAACCGGGGCAGAGAGCCAAGATTGCCGTTCAGGTCAAGGACAAGAGAATCGATCCGATCGGTACTTGCGTCGGCGTCAAAGGCAGCCGTGTTCAAAACGTTACGAAAGAATTAAATAACGAACGTATTGATATTGTTCGCTGGTCCGACCAGCCTGTTGAGTATGTCGTCAGTGCTTTGGCCCCGGCCACTGTTACCTCCGTTGTTGTACACGCAGACGCGGGCAAAATGGACGTTGTGGTTGACCAGGAAAACAAGAAAGGAGCCGTTGGTGCTTCCGGCCAAAACGTGAAGCTTGCTTCTAAGCTCACCGGTTGGGATATCAACGTGATGACTGCTGAAGAAGCTGCTGAAGAGAAAGAAAAAGAAATCGGTGAAATCCGCAGCAAGCTTATGCAGTACCTTGAAGTAGACGAAGAAGTGGCAGAAGCCTTGATCGAAAACGGCATTGACACTCTTGAAAACCTTGCCTACGGTCCGGAAGACGAACTCTTCGCAATGGAAGATTTTGACGAAGACACTATCCGCGAACTCCGTTCCAGAGCCCGTACAGGTTTGATTACTCAAGCTCTTGAAAGAGAAGAATTGTTAAAAACAGCCGATCCTAAACTGTTAGAACTTCCTGGTATGGATCACGATCTCGTGGCCCAGCTGAGCAAAAAGGGCGTAAAGACATTAGATGATTTGGCTGATTTGTCCACTGCCGAACTGGTGGAAATGACAAACATGGAAGAGCAGGATGCACAGAAATTAATCGTTGCAGCCCGTGCTCATTGGGACAACTAATCAATACGGTAATAGGAGATAAAGAACTATATGACACAAAACACTGTATCTAGTTTAGCGGCAGATCTGAAATTACCGGTTGAAGAAATTTTGGCTCAGCTCAAAAATGCAGGTCGTCCGCAGAGAAATGCCGATGACGAAATTAATGATATCGACAGACAAATCCTGCTTGATTCATTGAAAGCTGCCCGCGGCAGCGCCAGTACCGGCAAGACAAAGATCACTTTGACTAAGAAGGAAAAGAAAGTGATTACTCAGCCTGCATCAGGCGGCCGTACTCACTCCATCCAAGTCGAAGTCAGAAGAAAGAAAGTGCTGGTTAAGCGTTCTGATATCGAGGCTAAAGCTCGTGAAGAAGCAGAAAGAGCCGCAGCTGAAATCCTGAGACAGAAAGAACAGGAAGCATTGGCCAAGGCTGCTGCTGAAAAAGCAGCTGCTGAAGCAAAAGCTAAGGCTGAAGCTGAACAAAAAGCCAGAGAAGCGGCTGCCCGTGCTGCTGAGGAAGCTAGAAAAGCCGAGGAAGAAAGAAAGGCTAGAGAAGCTGAAGCTCAGAAATTGGCTAAGGAAGAAAGCTTGAAGAAAGAACAGGCTGAAAAATCCGCACGTGAAGCCGCTAAACGCGCTGAAGAAGCCCGTAAGCGTGCTGCTGCTGAGAAAGCTGCTGCCGAAGCTGCCGCTAAGGCCAAAGAAGAAAGCAAGCGCTTGGCTGAAGAACGTGAAAAAGCCCGTAAGAAAGCTGAAGCTGAAGCCAGAGCTATTCGCGAAATGATGTCTGCTCCGAAGCGTGTTTTAACTGCTAAAGCCGAAGAAAGCAAAGATCAGAAAGAAGGCCAGAAGAAACAGCATAAGAACAGCGTCAAGAAAGAAAACAAGGCGCAGAAAGACAACCGCCGCTCTGAAAACTGGGGAGATGAAAACCAGCATAAGAGAACCATGAAGATCAAAGGCGGAGAAAGCAACGACGAAGGAAGCGGCTGGAAGTCTGACCGCAGAAATAAACGCGGCAAGCAGCAGAAGAACAATATGCCGCAGAGACAGCAGCCTGCCGTTCAAGAACCGATTATCCGTGACGTTGTGGTTCCTGAAACCATTACCGTTGCTGAATTGGCTCATAAGATGAGCGTCAAGGCAACCGAAGTCATCAAGCAGATGATGAAGCTTGGTCAGATGGTTACAATCAACCAGATGCTCGACCAAGACACGGCCATGATTGTTGTTGAAGAAATGGGTCACCGTGCCACAGCCGCTAAAGCTGACGATCCGGAAGCATTCTTGGAAGAAGAAGCAAGCGCATTGGCTGAAGTGCCCAAAGTACCGAGACCGCCGGTTGTTACTATCATGGGCCACGTTGACCATGGTAAGACTTCTCTTCTTGACTACATCAGAAGAACCAAGGTTGCTGCAGGCGAAGCAGGCGGTATTACACAGCATATCGGTGCTTACCACGTTGAAACTCCCAGAGGCATCATTACTTTCTTGGATACCCCGGGTCACGAAGCCTTTACTGCTATGCGTGCCCGCGGGGCTCAGGCAACCGATATCGTGATTTTGGTGGTAGCTGCAGACGACGGTGTTATGCCGCAGACCAAAGAAGCTATTTCTCACGCCAAAGCCGGTAACGTGCCTTTGGTGGTAGCTATCAACAAGATTGATAAGCCGGATGCTAACCCTGAAAGAGTTAAGCAGGAATTGGTAGCTAACGAAGTTATGCCGGAAGAATACGGCGGCGACGTTCCGTTTATTCCTGTTTCTGCGAAGACGGGTCAGGGCGTTGACGACCTTCTTGAAAACGTCCTTCTGCAGGCTGAAATCCTTGAGCTCCAAGCTCCGGTTGATGCCCCTGCTAAAGGCGTGGTTATCGAATCCAGATTGGATAAAGGTAAGGGTGCCGTTGCATCCGTACTTATTCAGTCCGGTACTCTGAAGAAGGGCGATATTGTCTTGGCAGGCGCCACCTACGGCCGTGTAAGAGCCCTCTTGGACGAAAACGGTAAGACCGTGACTTCCGCAGGTCCTTCCATTCCGGTGGAAATCCAGGGCTTGTCCGATGTCCCGGCAGCCGGTGACGAAATCATCGTCATCAATGACGAAAGAAAAGCCAGAGAATTGGCCAACTATCGGCAAGGTAAATACCGCGACGTTAAGCTTGCCCGTCAGCAGGCTGCTAAGCTTGATAACCTGTTCAAGGACGGTGACGAAGGTCAGAAGTCCTTGTCCTTGGTCATCAAGAGTGACGTTCAAGGTTCTCAGGAAGCCTTGGTCCACGCCCTCACCAAGCTCTCCAACAAAGAAGTTAAGGTCTCCGTGGTTCACGCAGCCGTCGGCGGCATCAGCGAATCCGATATCAACTTGGCTATCGCCAGCAATGCAGTAGTTATCGGCTTTAACGTTCGTGCGGATTCTCAAGCTCGCAAGCTTGCGGAAAACAACGGTATTGACATCCGCTACTACAACATCATTTACGATGCCGTAGATGACGTTAAGGCTGCCATGAGCGGTATGTTGGCTCCGGAACGCCGTGAAAACCATGTCGGTCTTGTCGAAATCCGTCAAGTCATCCGCGTTCCCAAAGTGGGAACCGTTGCAGGCTGTATGGTGCTCGAAGGAGTGGTTAAACGCAATTCACATGTCCGTCTTTTAAGAGACAATGTGATCATTTGGACAGGAGAGATTAACTCTCTGAGACGCTTCAAAGACGACGTCAAAGAAGTTAAGGCCGGTGCCGAATGCGGTATTTCTTTGAAGAATTATGACGACATCCAAGTCAATGACAGACTTGAAATCTTCGAAGTCGAAGAAGTTGCAAGAACGATTGAATAATCCTTCTTAGAAGTCGAAAGCAGAAGGGCCGGCGGGCTCTTTTGCTTTTTAAATGAATGGAGAACAATGATGATTAAACCAAGCAAACCGGGTCGTGCAAACCGTATCGAAGAACAAATCCAAAGAGATTTGGCGACAATGATTCCGAAAGAATTAAGCGATAAGAGAATTGGTCTTGTTACGATTACAGGCGTTAAAATCACGCCGGATTATGCCCATGCCACAGTGTATTTCACTTCCATCGGCTCTACTCCGGAAGCCTCCGAAGAAGCTCTCAACAGTGCATCTCCGATTCTTTACCAGAGAATCTTCAAACTGTTGAAGATCCACACCGTTCCTCAGCTTCACTTCGTCTACGACAAGAGCGTTGAAGACGGCTTTGAAATGGACCAGCTCATTAAGCAGGCCCGCGCAGAGGACGCTGAAAAGATTAAGGAGTAAATTTTGTCCCGCAGAAAAAAAGGAGACAAGATTGACGGTGTTTTAATGCTGGATAAACCGGTCGGTCTTTCCAGCAACACCGCACTGCAAAAAGTCCGAAGAGCTTTAAACGCTCAAAAGGCAGGTCATACGGGAACCTTAGACCCTTTTGCATCGGGGTTGCTGCCGTTGTGCTTCGGAGAGGCTACAAAATTCAGTGCTGATTTGCTTCACGCCGATAAAGAATATGTTGCTTCTATAAAGTTCGGAGAAACAACTACGACAGCCGATGTGGAAGGAGAGATTATTGAAACCAGACCGGTTGACTTCACCGAAGAACAGCTTCATGAGGCTCTGGAATCCCTTACCGGTGAGATTGACCAAATCCCGCCGATGTATTCCGCGTTAAAGAAAGACGGAGTCCGTTTATACGAATTAGCCCGTCAGGGACAAGAGATTGAAAGAGAGCCTAGACGCGTTACTGTTTACGAGCTTGAACTTTTAAGTTTTAACAAACCTGAAGCGGTGGTTAGAGTTAAATGCTCCAAAGGCACGTATGTGCGTGTGCTTGGCGAAGATATCGGCAAGATTCTCGGATGCGGGGCACATTTAACGGCTCTGAGAAGAACAAAAATTGCGGATATCGACATTTCTGAAGCTGTCAGCCTGCAGGATTTTGAGGAAGCTGACATTGCCCGAAGACTTGATATGCTCGATCCTCCGGACAGACTTCTTAGTCAATTAGAACCTATTGAATTAAAAGAAGAGTTAGCTGTTCGTTTTTTGCATGGTCAAAGTATTAGGATAACGAGATCTGAAAATTCAGAGAAAAAAGTAAAAGTTTACAGACTGTCAGACGGTAAGCGCGAGCTGCTTGGATGCGCTCGGCTGAGTACTGACGGCGTTCTTTCCCCGGAAAGATTAATTTCGAATAGTAGTAATTAAAGTAAATATATGAATCGCTCAATTAGAAATGTGGCAATTATTGCTCACGTGGACCATGGTAAAACAACCTTAGTCGACAAGCTTCTCCAACAGTCCGGAACATTCCGTGAGAACCAAGCAGTTGCAGAACGAGTCATGGACAGTAATGACATCGAGCGCGAACGCGGCATTACCATTCTCGCAAAGAATTGTGCGGTTGATTACAACGGTACTCATATCAACATTGTTGATACCCCGGGACACGCTGACTTCGGTGGTGAAGTAGAACGTGTTTTGTCTATGGTTGACGGCGTACTTCTGTTGGTTGACGCTGTTGAAGGCCCGATGCCTCAAACACGTTTCGTGACTAAAAAAGCTCTTGCACAGGGCCTGCGTCCGATCGTTGTGATTAACAAGATCGACCGTCCGGGCGCCCGTCCCGAATGGGTTATCAACCAGACTTTCGATTTGTTTGACAAGCTCGGCGCAACAGATGAACAGTTGGATTTCCCGGTCATTTACGCTTCTGCTTTAGGCGGTTATGCCGGATTTACCGAAGATGTTGAAGAACTTAAGAAAATCGGCAACATGAAGGCGATTTTCGATACCATCCTCGATCACGTTCCGGTTAGAGACGATGATCCTGACGGTCCTTTACAGCTGCAGATTTCCTCTTTGGATTACTCCAGCTACGTCGGCAAGATCGGCATCGGACGCATCAAGAGAGGCAAAATCAAACCTCTCCAGGAAGTTGTCATTATGAACGGTCCTGATTCCACTCCTAAGAGAGCCAAGGTCAATCAGGTCTTGAAGTTCCAAGGTTTGGAAAGGAAGGTTGTTGACGAAGCTCAGGCGGGAGACATCGTTCTTATCAACGGTATTGAAGATATCGGTATCGGTACAACGCTTTGCGATCCTGCTGCACCGGAAGCCCTTCCGCTGCTTCATGTTGACGAACCGACTTTGACAATGAACTTCCACGTCAATACTTCTCCGCTCGCAGGTAAAGAAGGCAAATACGTCACTAGCCGTCAGATTCGTGAAAGACTCGAAAGAGAACTTAAGAGCAACGTGGCTATGCGCATGAAGCCGACTGATAACGAAGGTGTTTTTGAAGTTGCTGGCCGCGGCGAATTGCACTTGACCATTCTCATTGAAAATATGAGACGCGAAGGCTATGAATTGGCAGTTTCCAGACCACGCGTACTTTATAAAGAAGTTGACGGCGTGAAGATGGAGCCGTACGAAAGCTTGACGGTCGATGTTGAAGAAAATCACCAAGGCCCGGTTATGGAAGAATTAGGCCGCAGAAAGGGTGACCTTCAGGATATGCAGCCGGACGGTAAAGGCCGCGTCAGACTCGAATACAAGATTCCGGCACGCGGTTTGATCGGCTTCCAGAACGATTTCTTGACAATGACTCGCGGTACCGGCGTTATGAGCCATGTATTTGACGAATACGCACCTGTTAAATCCGGTGACTTAGGAGATAGAAGAAACGGAGCCATCATCAGCCAGGATGACGGTACTTCGGTTGCTTACGCGTTGTGGAAGATTCAGGAAAGAGGCCGCTTGTTCATTGGTCCGGGAGAACCGATTTACGAAGGAATGGTTATCGGCATCCACTCCAGAGACAATGATATTGTCGTTACACCGATTAAAGGCAAGCAGCTGACCAACATTCGTGCTTCCGGTACAGACGAAGCCATTCGTTTGGTTCCTCCTATTCAGCTTACCCTTGAAAGCGCCGTTGAATTTATTAACGATGACGAGCTTGCGGAAATTACTCCGAAGAGCATCAGAATTCGTAAGCGCTGGCTGAAAGAATTCGAACGCAGAAGAGCTGCTCGCGGAGACGAAAGAGTTGGCCCGGGAATCTAAACCCAGCGATATGTGTCCTTGCGGCAGCGGAAAACTCTATTCCGACTGCTGCGGGCCCTTTCATGACGGAAAAGCTGTTCCTGAAACGCCGGAACAGCTGATGCGTTCCAGATATTCTGCTTTTGTCGTGAAGAAGCCGATGTATCTTCTCGACACTTGGCATCCTACAACGCGACCGTCTGAGCTTAATTTGGATGATCCGGTTAAATGGCTTTCTTTGAAGATTAAAAGCACCGGTTTCATTTCACCCGATGAAGGCTTCGTTCATTTCATTGCCCGCGGCTTGATTGCAGGACGCGGATTTAAGCAAGAAGAAAAGAGTAGATTCTTGAAAGAAAACGGACGATGGTTTTATATAGACGGGATCCTATCCTAATTTTTGAAGTTGCCTTCTGGCAGCTTTTTTAGTTTTATGAACAATAAAGATTCTTGGAAATTCTGTGTAGCTCCGATGTTGGACTGGACAGACAGACATTGCAGATATTTTCATCGTCAGTTGTCTAGAGACGCCCGCTTGTATACGGAAATGGTGACAACCGGGGCATTGATATACGGTGACAAGCCCAGACATTTGGACTTTAATAAAGAAGAGCATCCTGTAGCCCTTCAGCTTGGCGGCTCCGATCCGAAAGACATGGCAGCCTGTGCAAAATTAGCTCAGGATTGGGACTATGACGAAGTTAACATTAATTGCGGATGTCCGAGTGAGCGGGTTCAAAAAGGCTCTTTCGGTGCCTGCCTAATGTCTGAACCGGCCTTGGTTGCCGATTGTGTAAAGGCGATGAAAGATGCCGTAGACATTCCTGTCACGGTTAAGCATAGAATCGGCATCGATAAAATTGAAAACTACGACTTCGTCCGAGACTTTGTTGGGACAGTATCCGAAGCAGGGACAAATGTTTTCATTGTTCATACAAGAAACGCTTGGCTCAAAGGTCTTTCTCCAAAAGAAAACCGAGAAATTCCTCCCCTCAAAAGAGAGTTTGCATACCAGCTTAAAAAAGATTTCCCTGAACTGATCTTTGTAATCAACGGGGCAATTCAGGATTTAGGTCAAGCCGAAGAACAGCTCAAGTTTGTGGACGGCGTAATGGTAGGCCGTGCTGCTTACAACACTCCTTGGCTTTTAAGCGATGTCGACGACAGACTCTACGGCGACAGTCATGAGCCGATTACTCGAGAAAAAGTCATTGAGGTCATGACTGAATACTTGAAGACAGTAGAGTCTGATCAAAGAGCGGTAAGGGCGGTTTGCCGACATATGCACGGGCTGCTTACAGGGTTAGCCGGCGCTAAGGCATGGAGAAGGACATTGAGCGATTCAGCAGCCATCGAGCATGAAGGCTCAAATATTCTTAACTATGCCTATGCTAAAGCCGGTTGGTCGGACATAGAAAGATATTGGGACGCGGACGACGATAATTTTGGCTAGAGCTTTTTATAGTTCTATGACTGAACCGCATCCGGCCCAATCTACATCATCAAAATATTTTGCCATTGCAGCGGCGGCTTTAAAGCCGGTGCAATGGTTCAGTCTCCAGCGTTTTACCTTAAATTCACTGAGCTTTTCTGCCCACAAAGGATATTCTCTCGGCGCAACAGCGCAAAGATGAGAACCTCCGACGACGGTATCAAATTCTTCAATATTGAGCTCTTCCGTGATATATCTCATGATGTTGGGCAAACCTGCATGAGAACAGCCTAAAAGCAGCGACCAGCCTTTATTTCCTTTAACGGCAACTGAGACATCATCTTCAAAGTTGTCGGCCTCAACAGACCCGTTTTCGTTAACTTCCCACAGATTTCTGCAGCATACATAGTGAGGATTTCTTCTTGCTTTCGGAACGGTAAAAGCAAAGACGTCCGGAGCTGCTTCCGTAATACCTTCAATAGGACGGAATTGTCTTAGGCTTTGGATTGGAAATCCGCCGCTCAAACGTTTTGCGTCCGCATCTCCTCTTTTTTCAATAGAGACTGCCGGAGAGGCAAACACATTCACCTGCGGCTGAATCCGAAGAATGTCCATAAGCCCGGAGATATGGTCGAAGTGCCCGTGAGAAAGAATTACTGACGAGAGTTTTGTTGGATCCAAGTTCAAGAAATTCAAGTTGTGCGTTAGCACGTGGCAAATTCCGGCCGTGTCCAAAAGAATGTTGGTATCTTTTGTTCCCAGCCAAGAAGAGTATCCCCATTCAGCGAGTAAACCTTGTTTTTGGCAGAAATTATCTACAACAACGGTAAGTTTCATTTTTGTTCCTTGGGTTCTTTACTGCTTGATTTTAATCCAGAGGTTTCTTCTCTTTCTTACAAGAAGAGTGAAGTTCAATTTATAAAATATCTTAAATTTCAAAATACGATTTTGAAATTTCTGAATATAATTATATGAAGCATCACTGGAAGGAAAAAAGAATGTACATACAGAGAGAGGAACAGGCTGTTGTAAGTAAAGTAAGCGGACAATTTAAAACCTTGCTGGTTACCGGACCTAGACAAGTTGGCAAAAGTACTATGCTAAAGCACGTAGCACCGGGCCGTCCTTACATCTCATTAGATTTAATCACTGCCCGCGAGCTGGCAGACTCAGATCCGAGCCTTTTTCTCCAACGCTACAAACCACCTGTTCTCATAGATGAAATTCAGTACGCTCCAAACCTTTTTCCTGCTATTAAGTCAATTGTTGATCAAGATGAAAATAACGGACTCTTTTGGCTTACAGGTTCTCAGCAATTCCATCTCATGCAGCATGTTTCAGAAAGTCTAGCGGGTCGCATAGCAATTCTTAGACTTCTTGGACTTTCTCAGCGAGAACTAGAGGGATGGCTAAAACAAAAGCCTTTCCTACCTACAGAGAATTACCTGGAAAGTTGCCGAAATCGCACGTCAATCGCCTTAGATAAGGTTTTTCATTTTATATGGAAAGGAAGTTATCCAACGTTATGGACGGCAGATGTAGATTGGGAGATTTTTTATGACTCCTATTTTCAAACTTATCTTCAGCGTGACGTTCGTAACTTGACGAAAGTATCTAATGAAATGGAGTTTGTTAGATTTGTAAGGGCAGTCGCAGGTCGGATTGGGCAACAAATCAACTTTAACTCTTTGGCAAATGATGTTGGTATAAGTCAGCCCACTGCAAAAGCATGGCTTTCAGTTTTGGAAGCTTCAGGTCTCGTATATTTTCTTCCTCCATATTTTAATAATCGCCTTAAACGTTTAGTCAAATCACCAAAACTCTATTTTACGGATACTGGCTTGGCATCTTTTTTAAGCGGCTGGCTTACTGAGCAAGCACTAGAGGCTGGAACGATGAGTGGAGCTTTTCTGGAGAATTATGCAATCATTGAAATTTTGAAAGGCTATCGCAACATTGGACGAGAACCAAGCCTTTATTATTATCGGGATACTGATGGCAGAGAAATTGACCTCATTATTGAAGAGGCAGGGATGCTTTATCCTATAGAGATAAAAAAAACAAGTTCTCCACGAGCGTCTATGGTTAAAAGTTTTGACGTTCTGCCAAAGGAGGTTAGAGGAAAAGGTGCACTTCTTAGTTTCGTAAATGAAGACGTTCCTCTTTCTTCAAATGTTTCGGCAGTTCCTTTTTTTTATCTTTGACTCTTCCAATAAGAGGAAGTCGTACTTGAATAGATTATTTGAAATCTTTTCATATCTTTCCCGGCATCTTCAAAAAGAAAAGATTGGTGGGCATAGCTGAAGCCGCTTCAGCATTGGGTGGCTCAATCACAACCTATGTATGATGAAAAACCGTCATTTGCCTAGAGCTATTCCCGATATGAATTTCTAGTCAACTATAGTGCAGGAAGACAATACGGGAGGATGGTTTAAAGTTGGAAACAGATTTTGCCCGAGCAGCAAGAGTTTCTCTATTTGCGGATATAAGCCTGAATTGTTGTCTTTGTCGGATCGCAAGGAGGTGTTCCTGTTGCGAGACAGTCCATGATCGAGGTCTTAGAGCAGAAATTAATTTGAAGGATATGGCGCTGAATTCCATAGTAGCAGCCTGTGGAGAGGCAGGCCCCCGTTCGAGTCGCAAACTCGAGTGAAGCCGGCCTTGGCGAAGAAGGAAGTAAGCAGCAAGAAGAGGCTATCCTTGTTGAAAGTAACAGAAAAGCCTCTGTTCACAGTTTAGATTCTAAAGTCTTATGACTCACACCTGAAACGTTCTCTTCTTGTACGGCGCTCAAAGATTAGTCTTACAATCTTTGCCTCTGAAACTCATTCCATTCAAAGATGGTGGGCTTAAGTATTCCTTCAAATGAAATGAAGGACTCTGTCAATTTTTTCAAAAAGAAAGAAGTCATACTCAATTAAATCGTAGGTCTTCCTCAACCTGTAATTTTTGTTTGAAAATTTCCTCTTTTCTTCTGAGTTTAGAAACGACCGAATCTTTATACATCAGATAACGGGAGTGCTCAGATGTGGAAGAAGATCCTTCTTGGTGCTTCCTAACCTGAGAAAACCATTCTGAATCAAAAATATCATCAGCAAGGACATATCGCATCGCTTTTCCACGGTAGCCAATTTCAAAATACATGAAGCCTTCCGCAGCAGAAGCCGGTGCAGCAGGCGCATTGCTCCGTGCCTTATCGGGATCGTAAAGGAAACGCTTTTCGCTGACCGCACGTGTTAAGTATTCAAAGCCGTCTTTGACTCCCGGCCCAGAATGGCCTGAGATGATGGTGAAGTCCTTGCGGAAGGGAATTTCATTTGGAGACAAATCTTTTATAGCCTCTTTCATCAATCGGAAAACTAACGCACTGGCAATCAAAGCACGCGGACCGGCAAAACGATAAAGATCATCTTCACGATATCCAATGATGCCTTCTGGTTCTTGGAAGATTAGAAAATCTTTGATATTGGAATACATTTTTATTTCAGAGCTGAAGGAAGGACTAAAGATTTAACGTCAACTTTCTTTTCCATCATTTTGTTGTCGAATAAGAAATCTTGGTCTTTTTGAAGACCTTCGATATCTTTCTCAGTTAAGGTGTTGTAATAGTTAGACCAGGAGGCAAGTTTGCGTGCATCATCCATGTCTATGCCGTGCTCTTTAGCTCCTAAACTGATAGCTTCTTCAGGATTCTTTTTAATCCAGTCCAACGCTTCTCTCTGAACCTTTACTACTGTATCGAGAGCCTCCGGATACTTCTTTGCAAAATCTTCTGTAACGGTGGTGACAAGATTCACGTTAACTAAATCTTTTGCCGTTGTAATGACTTTGCTTCCGGATTTTTCGGCTTTGATAACGCCGCTTGCAGCTAATAATGCAGCCTCCACTCTACCTGCCAGCAACGCGGCCAGAGCCGTTGGTTGATCCATAGAAATAAACTCAACATCTTTGATGCTCATTCCTTCCTTATTTAAGGCGGCAACGAGCAGCTGATGAAGCACAGTACCTTTTGGTCCTACGATTTTCTTACCTTTGAGGTCTTTGATGGATTGGACGGCTCCTGGTTTTCCAACGATCGCGAAAGTGTCGGCCGGATGTGAGACACCGGTAGCAATTAAGATTTTATTGCCCACACCGTTAGCCATTAATAAAGAGGAAGTATTCATCACAGCGGAAATATCAATAGATTTTCCAGCCATAGCTTGAGTTTGTTTGGAGCCTGAAGTAATTGTTTTCCAATTTACCTTAATGTTGTCCTTTTCGAATGCTTTTTCAAGCATTCCTTTCTCTTTCATAACAATATTCTGTAGGTTGAAAGGAGCCTTTACATAAACGATATTGATTTCCTTTGGCAAATCGGCAGCGAAACAGACGGAAGCAGAGAATAATCCAGCAAAAAGTACTGATAAAGAGGTTCTCAACATGATTTAAAAAAAATAAATGAAAAGGATAATGATTATCATATCAATTGTTGGAACAATTTCATATAGTAAAACATAAAAGGGTGATTTCAAAAGAAACAGGAAGTTACCTGAGCAAAAGCAGAGCGTTCTAAACGGAGAGGTGAGGGTAGTAAGGAAAAAGAAGCAGAGTTAGAAAATATAGACGATAAGAAAAAGCCTCGCGTTTGGCGAGGCTTCAATTGAGAGCTAAATATTACAGTCCAAGTGCTTTTGTAGCGGCGTCAGCGGCTACATTGTTGAATAAATAGTTCTGACCTTGAACTGCTGCGCCTTTGGCATAGTAGCGGCCTGGTCTGAATACATGGTCGCCTTTAGCCGGTGCAATGAAGGCAATCTTAGCGACCCCGTTTTCATGAATCTTGAGACCGCAGTCGCGCGGGTCAACATTGGATGGAAGTGTCAAAACAACCGCGGAGGAGTTCTTGGTTGTGACAGCATTCCAGTTTCCGCTGGCAACTGCCGGCTCTCCTGTCGGTTTGCAGAAAATAGTGTCTCTTCTGACCGGAAGAATCTTGTATGTACCTGTTGTAGCTTTTGGAGCAGTCGGATCAAAAACGATGCCGTAGGCGTGAGAATCCATTCTGGATTCGTAGTTCAAGCAGTAAGGAACGGTTCTGAAGTTCTCAATGATTTCTCTAGAGGCCTTAGCATTAGTGAAGGATTCATTTACAGGAAGAACCATTTCGCCATTTACGAATTTAGTAACGGCCTGGTAAGCAATTGAGCCTTCCGGGAATTTAGCGTTTCCAACTTTTTCAGAGTCATTGCTGGTTTTGCCGTCGCGGGTCTTGAGATAGTCTGCGATTTTCTGACCGCTGACGTCTATGGCACGAAGATTCAAGTCAATGACGACAGGTGTCTTCGGGTGTCCGAAAGTGAATTGTGCATCGCCGTTTTTCAGGAATGTAACTCCAGCGGCTTTATCCAAGGCAACTTTGCCGTTTTTAGTAACTACGTTACCGGCATCGAGTTGGCTTCCAAATAAAGTGCCGGTACCTTCTTTCTGAACCAAGTTGTAGCGTGTGCCGCGTTTAGTAGCAACTTGTACGACTTCCCAAGCAGAGACTTTACGACCGTCAATCGAATAAACTTCTTTTTGAAGAATCTGGGAGGTAGTCAACGGCAGAACAGCCGGTTCCTTAGGAGAACCAAAAATATCGGAAAGAAAGTCAGCATGACTGGCTGGTGCGACTGCGAGCATGGCAGCTGCAATACCGGCTTGACAGGTAAGAACTTTTAACTTCATGAGTCATTCCTTATTCGTGTTGCAAAAGTGAGACTTTTTTATTCTGGCAATAATACTCTTTCGAAAGGCTCGCAAAAGCTTTTAAGAAAGAGCCGGCGGGCTGTGACTGACTAAAATGGTTTTGAGGGCCAGGAGTATAAAAAGAAAATAACCCTTCTGTGTAATAAATTTGTCATATTGGGTATATAACATAGGGTGGTTAAGTTATTTCTAAAATTATTACTATATGGACACTTTTTTAACAGGCATTATGCTGTTCTTAATGCTTCTTGCCTCGTTTAACTTATTTGTGGGGGTAAGTAATGATGCGGTTAACTTTTTAAGTTCCGCATTAGGCTCCAGAGCAGCTTCTTTTAATAGAGTAATGTTCGTCGCGGCAGCTGGTGTGCTTTTAGGCTGTACATTCTCCAGCGGAATGATGGAAATCGCACGAAGCGGTATCTTTAATCCGACAATGTTCACCTTCTACGACGTCATGATAGTTTTCTTCGCTGTTATGATGACCGACGTTCTCCTCCTCGACACCTTTAATTCCCTCGGACTTCCAACCTCAACCACAGTTTCCATTGTTTTCGAATTGCTCGGCGGCTCTGTCATTACAGCTAGCTACAAGCTTTGGGTAACAACGGGCTCTTTAGGAGGTTTAGGAGCCTACATTAATAATGAAAAAGCTCTGAGTATCATCATCGGTATTCTTTCTTCCGTCATTATTGCTTTTACCTGCGGCGTCATTATCCAATGGATCGTCCGCATGGTTTTCTCCTTTAAATTCCAGAAGGTGTACCGTTATATCGGCGGTATTTATTCTGGTTTCTGCTTAACTGCCATTTTCTACTTCCTTGTTGTGAAGGGTGCAAAAGGCGCTTCCTTCATGACTCCGGAACTTTTGGCCTGGATTAATGCTAATACTTTCGATATTCTTCTTTATACCTTCTTAGGCACAACATTTGTCATTCAGTGCCTCATCTGGTTCTTTAATTACAATGCACTTCGTCTTGTAATTTTGGCCGGAACCTTCTCATTGGCTTTCGCTTTCGCAGGCAACGACTTGGTGAACTTCGTTGGTGTGCCGCTTGCAGCTTTGCAGAGCGTACAGATAGCTGATGCTGCTCATGCTTTGAACGGTGCTCTAACCCCTGAAACCTTTTACATGGGTGGGTTGAAAGAAAGCGTTCAAACTCCGACCATCTATCTTGTTATTTCCGGCTTAATTATGGTTGGAACCTTGTGGTTCAGCCCGAAGGCACGCCGAGTTGTTCAGACAGCTATTAACTTATCTGCCAGCGACAGAAACGAGAAAGAGCAGTTCGGCGCTACCGTAACGGGCCGTGTTATTGTTCGCTCCGCTTTGAGCGTCAATAAGATTGTTAATCAAATTCTCCCTCGTTCCGTCCTAACAGCAATTGATACCAGACTAGAAAAGCCTCGTTTGCAAAAGGGTGAGATTCCATTGCCTTTCGATCAGGTCAGAGCGTCTGTTAACTTAGTGCTGGCCAGTATTTTGATTGCAACGGCGACCTCCCTCAAGCTGCCTTTGTCTACTACCTATGTCACGTTTATGGTTGCCATGGGAAGCTCTTTGGCTGACGGTGCCTGGGATAGAGAAACAGCGGTTTATCGTATTTCCGGTGTTTTAGCCGTTATCAGCGGATGGTTCTTGACAGCCTTTACCGCCTTCATTTCCTGCGGTATTGCTGCTCTCCTTTGCTTATGGCTCGGCGCATGGTTCATGATTCCTGCGGGCTTGGTAGTTGTTACTCTTTTAATTCGTTCTAACTTCTTGGCAGGCTCCAAGAAAGAACAGCAAGCAGAAGAGTTCCTTGACGAAAACATGACCCGTGAAGAGATTAGAACTCGTCTTAACAATGCTATCGGCAAAAACCTCGAACAGACTATCAATATCTTCTCCGATGCTGTTAAGGCCTTGTTAGCGGAAGATTTGTCTGAGCTTGGACAGTGCAAGAGCCGCTCTCAGGCATTGCTCGATCGTATCGTGCGTATGAGAAGCCAATACTATCTGATGATTATTCATGGAAAAGATGGTGACTACGACGCCCGAAACTATTACTACCGTACGTTCTCCAACATGAAGGACGTGGCTCAGCTTTTAACAAAGGTAGTGAGCCAGATGGACGATCACATTGCCAACTCTCACTCTGTCTTCAAAGGCGTACTGAGAAATAATCTTCTGAAGTCCATCAGTGATTTGAAGAGTCTTCAGAAGACTTTGGATAACTTTATCCTTACGGGCTCAACCTCTGACGAAGTATTGCTGAGGTTATCCAATACAAACTTAGAAGAGGTCAATCTTTATCAGCTTGAATTGATGAAGCAGATTGATATCAATCAAATGCCTTTGCATCGTTCCGAGCTTTACTTGGCTCTTCTACAGTTCTACAGAGAAGTCGTGAACCGTTATACCGTTATTGTTCTGCTTCAGAGAGAACTAAACCATATGCTGCAGGATGAAGGTGAAGGAAATATTTCTTCTCCAACTAATCCTGAAACTACCTAATTAACTCATTAGGAAAAACAAGCCGGCAGCCAAAAGCTGCCGGTTTCGCTTTATTTTGGGAAAGTCCCCTGAGAAGATCGAGAAAAATCGGAGGATTTTGCTTAAAAATCTAACAGGAATAAGAAAAGAAGGTTGAGGTAAAGGCTTCAGATTAAAATAGAGTCTAAATGGAGAACCGTGCATAATGGATACCAAAGAGCTAAAACTTCTGCCACTAGGCACATCAGATTTTTCGGTGCTTAGACTTCGTGATCAAATATACGTTGATAAGACAGAGCTGATTTTTGAGATGGCTCGTCTTCCTGAGAAGTTCTTTTTGGCTCGTCCCAGAAGATTCGGAAAGTCACTCCTTATTTCTACTTTTGAATCGTTATTTAAATTTGGCTTAAGAGATTTTAAAGATTTGGCCATAGAGAAATTATGGAAGGAGAAAGAAACATTCAACGTTGTAAGGCTTGATTTCTCGTTACTGAAAGATTTCGATAGTTCAGAGTCTTTCCGAGATAGATTTAACGCCCATATCGCCAATAAATTTTCTTCTTATGGATTTGTTTTTAAACCTGATATAAATCAAGAAGTTAGCGATCAACTTGCTCATTGGATGGAAGCTCAAGAGTCCAATTCTTTGGTACTTTTAATAGATGAATACGATGCTCCGTTAACTTCTTGTCTTAACAGCAAAGAGTTGTTCGAAGATATCAGGAGAATCCTTTCAGGCTTTTATTCGGTTCTGAAATCAAATGATCGAGTTCTTCGTTTTTTATTCATTACAGGTAAAACAAAGTTTAATAAAATCAACATTTTTTCTGAGCTCAATAATTTAACTGACTTGACTCTGAGCCCAAGATTTGGAACTTTGCTTGGTTATACACGAGAAGAAATTCAACAATATTTCAGTGGATATCTTGAACGCTCAAGCTGTTGTCTGAGCCTTTCGGAAGAAGAATTATTAAACGAGTTAATCGTTCATTACGATGGGTTTTGTTTTGAAAGAACCGCAAAACAAAAGGTATTTTCTCCTTGGTCTTTGTTGAAGTTTTTCTCAGAGCCGGAGAGCGGCTTTTTGGATTATTGGTTTGAGAGCGGAGGAAAGCCAGCTGTATTGCTGGAATACTTAAAGTCACACTCGTTGAGGAATCCGGAAGAATATGGGCGTATCAAAACGATTTCTCTTTCATCAATTTCCGGAGCATCCGATGTGGAAACTCTTTCTGATTTGGGGCTCTTGTTCCAAACCGGATATTTGACTATCAAAGCTGTTCAGGATGGAGAAACTGTCTATCTGGATTATCCAAACTTGGAAGTAAGCCGGGCCATGGCTCAACTCTACGTTGAGTTAATGCTAAATGGAAGAGTGGCTGGACAAGTAGGAGCCGGATCGATTGTAAAAGTTCTTTCCGAAGAATCTGCAGAATCGGTATTTCATATTCTTAACCGTTTGTTCTTGTCGATTGACTACCAAAGATATCCAGTCAGAGATGAAGCTTCTCTGAGAGCTTTTATTCAGGTATACCTTGCTGGCGCTGGACTAAAGCCAAAAATCGAACATCATAATGCTTACGGCAGAAGTGACTTGGAAGTTGCCGTATCAGACAGATATTGGACTTTTGAGTTAAAGATAGTTCGAGAAGGAGAGAGGTCTCAAAACAAGCTTGAAGAAGGCTTGGAGCAAATGATTAGAAAACACTACGGTGAACAAGCCCGGCAAAGAATTGTTAAACAGGTAGTGCTTGTTTACTCAATCAAAGAACGGCAATTCGTTAAATGGCAAGAGTTGAAAAATTAAATATCTTATCAAAATAGACTCCGCCGTTCTAAGATATTTTTGGTCGGTTAAACGTGCTCTAATCTCTAGAATCTCTTTCCAAGGAAAAGGTTGATACCTATGTCTCGGACATCCTTGGATTTGGAGCCCCACGCTTCAATACCTCCGTAAAATCCAGTCGTTTGATCGAAACTGACCTGGAAAGATCCTTCGATAGAATCTTTATGAAATCTGTCAGATTCGGCAAAAAATCTCGGAGAGGCATCGGCAAATTTTGTATAAATCTTAGCCGGACTGGTTGTATAGCTATGACGCCAACCAATCCATACATCTGAGGTTATAGAGGTTTGCTTGAGTTGAGTGTTTCCTTGAAGTTTCAGGCCGAGCAAGCTTGAAAAGTTTCCTCTCTGATGGGAGGCAATCGTTTGTGGAATGCCTGAGCCTTTTTCCGTGAAAGAAGGCGTTCTTGACCAGTTGAAATCAGCCAATACAAAAGGACCTGCTTTAATGGTTTCTGGACCGGTTAAGTATTCAGCACCAGCTTGAGAACTGAATCCAATGCCTACCCATTGGCTTTTGTAAGCACTGCCTAATGACTTTCTTGTTGCTTTGGCGTCATTGCCTGCGACAAATACAGAGCCAAAAAATGTTAATCCATCAATCTGTTGCGGCAAATATTGAGCCTCAGCTCCAATCAAAAATCTGGTTGAGTCATATTTGCTTCCGCTATTCTTTTCCTTTAGCTGTAGTTGGGTTGCTCCGATGAAGACTCCGACTTTGACCTGTTCAGAAATTTTGGTTCTATAACCGCCTACTACGCCGTATTGATAAGTCCTAGAACCGTTGAGAAGGGTGGAACTATCGGAAGAGCCTCGATTACCTAAAGCTTTAATCCAATAACCGTCCTCAGTTCGGCAGGAGAAGAGAAGGTTGTTAATGGTTCGAAGCTGCTCTAAGTCTGCCTTCTGAGTATTTAAATACAAATTTGGTAAAGTGTTTTGGAGAAGATTGGTAATCTCATTGCTCCCAGCGTCTGAAAAGTCTAGTAACTCTATAAAGTTACGCAAACCTGGGCTCAAGGAATTTTGAGACGCTGCTGCATAGAGTGCACCCCCGAGGGACTTTTGAGCTGGTGAATTAGCGTGTCGAGAGTAACTGTCAGAAGCTCGTAAAATTTTTAAAGTGAAGAAATCTTTATCCTTTTCTAATTTGACTTCTAATGTTCCGGAGTTTTTGAAGAGTCGAATCTCCGTTAAATCCAGCGTTAATTTTGCGGGATCGGATACATCGATAAAGTCCGGAAGATTGAATTTATAAAGACTGTTATTGACGTAAAACCCACTTTCTAATCCCACTAAGACATTCCCTTCTATTTTTGCTTCATGAAGTACTTTCAGACTGTTGTGTTTACCTTCATTGCTAACAAAGATGAGGAGATTTCCTGTCGGGCTTTGGATGTATTCACCTACAGTGAACGGATCAACAAAATCACCTGGGATAAATGCACCGTGATTGATAACCTTGTTGTTTACCCTTCCGTTACCTAAGAGAACAGCTCCGTCTTGAATTAAGACAGAACTATTCACTAGAGTTCCTCCTGAACGATCAGGCCGTTTACTAATATCCAGAACGCCTCCTTCGACAATTGTTGGAGCCGAATAGGTATTTGTGCCTGATAAAACTAAAATGCCGTTGCCTTGTTTAATCAATCCCGGCTTTAGACCGGTAAAAGTTGAGGTTGCTCTAAACTTTCCTTCTTTGTACTCATCGTGATGGTACTTGTCGTCCCAAAGCCTTTCCGAAATATCGTTGTTGAAGAAGGCGGTATGGCCTTGAGTATTGAATTTTTCAAAGGCAAACTTTTCACTGCCGAATTCTGAATAAGAGCGGATGTCTTCTGCCTTCATTCGGTTTACGTCCAAACGTGCAATTCCGTTTACTGCTTTTCCGGCGTCAAGCAAGCCTTGACCGAATACTTCTTCTTTGGTTACCTTGACGAGTCTCACATACTTATCATCGAGTTTTTCCGAACCGTCGTTCTCATAGTGGTCCTCGATGAAATATTTGATAAGTGAATCCAAGGAATATGTTGGCCAGGAATCGGGATCAGCTTGGTAGGTTTCCGTGATAGCCTTAATAAGCTGGTCTTTGGTAGGTCTATTATCCGAAACGTAATAAAAAACCAAAACTGTTTCTATCGAATTATCGAAACCAACCAGAATGTCTGGGCATTCAATGTTACTGTTGGCTGTTGTAAGTAATGTATCGGCCAGTTGTTTTCCTGTCATCCATGGAAATGCCTGAGCCACTAGGGCAGCAGCCCCGGAAACTTGAGGAGCTGCCATAGAGGTACCGGATTTGAAGACGTATTTTTCGTCAACAACGTTTGCCGCCCAAATATTGCTTCCGGGCGCTGTAATAGTAAAAAGTTCAGCTCCGCGGGCAATGTTTGAAAATAAGGATAGACCGCTTGGTCCGAAAATAATCTTTCCGTTTTCTCGGCGTGTATCAAGAGGATTGGCAGAAACAACGGTAATCCAATTTCCAAGTTCAGAACCGTAATACCGCGGAAGCATTCCGTTAAATGACGGATGAATCCATCCGTCATTGGCGGCAGCTATAACAGCAAGGCTATTTGGATTATTTAGGGCCCAGTTGACAAGGCTTCCTGAGTGTGGACGCTCTCCCATGACCTGCGAAAGCCTTTTTGCTTCTTCAACTGAGTAAAGCTCTCCGGTTGGTAAAGTGTCTTTATGGAGTTCAGCAGCAGTCCAGCTATTATTAAGAATTTTGAGATTGGGATGATCTTGGAAGAAACGTTTGTCATTTGGATAATAAAAGTCTCTAAGTCCGATGTATACCTGACCGATTACATCTGCATCAAAGGCCACGCCGTGCATGCCTTCGTTGTCTTTTTTTGCTGCCATGATAGAGGCAACATGTGTCCCATGGCTAACAGAGTCATCCCAAATAGTTGGAAGTGGAATTTGACTGCCGTCTTTGTCTAAAGCTTCGAATACCTCAAATTTTCCCGATAATTCCGGATGGTAGGATTGCATTTCCGTGTCTAATAATCCAACCAATATGCCTTTGCCTGTGAATCCTTGCGCATAAGCCGAGGCAGCGTTGATCAGGTCCAAGCCGTTCGAGGCATAGTACTCCGTGGTTTTAAAATCTTGTTCTGTTGTTGCACTGGCGGCAATAGGAAAAAGTAAAACAGAAAAGAAAGACAAAACATGCAGCTTTAAAGCCGGAGAAAATTTTCTTTCGACACAAGTTCGCGCAGTATGAGGTTTTGAAGGAAGAATGTTTCCTTTTGCAATTTTTTTATAGTTTAACCGGGGAAAAAAGCGATTCCTCATTCCGTCCTCCTTGGGCTGCTTTGTCAAATGGTAACTAAAGTAACTTCACTAAGCCCTTCGGAATTTCCCGATGAATCCAAGTCTTTGGAGGAAGCTTGGCGTGAGTTAAAAATGCATTGTTGAAAGACCGAGAAACGGAAGAAAGGTAATGCCAATGTTCTCAAACAGAGGTTCTGTTTTAATTCCTGATGGTAGCCATAGATGAAATGCCATGTAACGAACCAAGGTTGGGCTTATATAATGAAAATGACCAGACAGGAAACTCCTATGGATACGGAACTATTGAAAAGCTTGCCGCTCGGTACGTCTTCATTTGAAGCTCTTCGAAATTTCAATGAAATTTATGTAGATAAAACTAGGTATATCCATTGTCTTGCCTCACGCCGAGGGAAGTTTTTTCTAGCTCGGCCGAGAAGATTTGGAAAATCCTTATTGATTTCCACGTTTGAGTCTTTATTCAAGTATGGACTGAGAGACTTTCATGGTCTCGAGATTGAAAAACTTTGGAAAGAAGATAAAAACTACCAGGTTGTGAGATTAGATTTTTCTGAAGTAAAAAGTTTCCGAAATTTCAAAGAGTTTCAACTCCAATATCACGATTTAATAGTTGAAGCTTTTGCTCCTTACGGATTTCGTTTTGAACTTTACGGTACGTCGCTCATAAGTCAGTTGTCTACTTGGTTTAAGAAGCATCCTGTGAGTTCTGTAGTGTTGTTAATAGATGAGTACGATGCTCCGCTTACCTCGTGCTTAGACAGAAAAGAGCTTTTTGAAGATGTTCGAATAGAACTTTCTCGTTTTTACGCAACGTTAAAATCAAACGATGCTGCCTTGCGTTTTTTGTTCGTTACAGGAATAACAAAATTCGTTAGGACTAGCATTTTTCCGGAATTAAATAATTTATCGGACATATCGTTTGCCGCGGAGTATGGCTCACTCCTTGGTTTTACACATCAGGAAGTTAAGAAGTATTTTCTTGGGTATTTAACATCTGCTTCTGAGAAGTTAGGGCTTGATAGGGAAGACCTTCTAAAAGAACTGACTGACCACTATGACGGTTTTTGTTTTGAAGAAACAGCAAGACAAAAGGTATTTGCTCCTTGGTCTTTATTGCATTTTTTCTCATCACCTGAAAGACGCTTTAAGGATTATTGGTTTGAGAGCGCAGGCAAGCCTAATGTCCTAGTTAAGTTTCTTCAGTCACATACTCTGAAAGAGCCTGAAGAATATGGGAGTGAGAAATCTGTGGCTCTAAAGGTATTGGGCGGATCATCGGATGTTGAAAACTTATCCGATATGGAACTCTTGGTCCAAGCCGGATATTTGACCATAAAGAAAATCCAAGGAACAACCGCATATCTAGATTATCCAAACCTTGAGGTAAGGACGGCAATGGATCAACTTTATCTGGAAAAATGTTAAAAGGAAAAACAGTAGAGCACAGTGGGCAGAGTGCCGACGGAAAGCTCAAAGAAGCCGAAAAACAAATTAAAGAGCTCCACCGGAAGACCGTTTCGAATTGAAGTGAATGGCAATAGTTTTCTCTTCCGGAAAAAACACATCTTCTATATGGTGTGCTCCGTACTTTCTTACGAAAGATGTTGACGGAAAGTCCCATATAGTCAATGAAGCCTTGATGCTTGCTAATAATTAGCTAATGTAGCCAAGCATAAAAACTTGCTCGGTTAATACCGAGCAGAGATTAGGTCGAAGGTAGTCCGACAAAATCTAAAAAATTAGAGCCCGCTTGCAGCGGGCTCTAAAGTCAGGGAAGGCTATTCTTTAGCTGTTGTCTGAACTTGTTCTAAAACGAACGGTTCTTCAGAAACTGTCTTCTTGATTCTCTTTCTGCCTAACTTCGGCTTCTGAACCTCTACAGTTGGTCCATCAGTTGCCTTGGTAGATACAAGTTCAAGTTTTGGTTCCTCAGCTGATTTAGCTTTCTCGGCAGGCTTAGCTGCTGGTTTTTCTTTGGCTGTTTCTACCTGAGTGGGGATAGACTCCAGGACAGGAGCAGAAGTTTCGATAGGCGCTGGAGCGTGAGCAGTAGCATCCGTTGATTTTTTCACTGCTTCTGGTTCTGTCTTAACTTCCTGCTTGGGTTCTTCCTTAACGGGCTGCGCCGGAACCGAAGATTCCGCCTTGAAGCTGATTTCATGAGCGGGCTTGTGAATTTCCGGTAAAGAAGAAGTTTCAGCCTGCTGAGCCGGAGCAGCCTCTACAGTTTTTACTTCTGCGGATGGTTGTACCTGTTCAGTGTTTTTTTCAGTCTGCGGCTTTCTTTCTCCCCTGCCTCTGCGTGTTCTGTACGGATTGTGTCTGAATTGTTTTTCAGGCTTTTCTCCGAGAGATAAGTCAGAAACATTAACGGATGGAATTTCTGAAGACGGTACAGAAACTGTTGCGGCTTCTTGATGCGGAACGAAAGCGTTAACCTGATCCATCACTGCGACTTCAACGGCGGCTGTAACCGGGTCAACCGCAACCGGCGGTTTTGGAGTTTCAACCTGGTCAAATAATTCTGCCTTTTCCTTTCTGGAGCGTCTTGGCTTTCTGGCAGGGGCCGTTTCAGCAGCCGGAGCAGAGGCTTTGACTTTATTATCAGATTCCTTTGACTGAGCAGGAACATTGACGGAGTCAGTTTGCGGTTTAATTACTTCTGCCGCAACTAACGAAGTTGCAGTGACTTCCGCTTCATCGTTGGAGGGAAGGGAAGCCGGCACATTTGCAATTTCTTTTGTGCGTCTTGACTGCGGCTGAGCCTCTTTTTCAGAGCGTCTCTGAAGTTTTGTTTCTTCCGGTTTGCTCTCTGGAGCAGGAGTTTGCTGAGGCATGGTTTCGGCTTTCTTAGAAGCTCGTCTTTCCTCACCTCTGTCTCTCTTGCCTTCGGCTTTAGAGGCAGAGCGAGAAGGTTTTTCTGCTTTTTCAGAACGATCGGATCTATCTTGCTTAGCCTGATCTCTGCCTTTGGCAGCATTCTTTCGTTCTGCTCTTTCGGCTCTTGTCGGTTTAGCTTTTCTTTCCTGAGCCTTAGAAGTCTTCTGTTCCTTGCGGCTCTTAGCTTTTTCCTTCTTAGCCTGTTCTTCCGTAGATTCTTCGGCTCCGGTAAAGAAGCTGATAACCTTTTGCCAGAAAGATTGTTTCTTTTCTTTCGGCTGAGCTTTGCTCTTGGAGTCAACATGCTTCGGAGCTTCTTCGCGGGCTGGAAGTCCTTTGATAACAGGGACTTGTTTAGGTCTGTCGGAAGTATGCTGTTGAGGAGCTCTGGAGTAAGGCTCATCGGTTTCGGCTTCAAAGCTTTCAACTCTTTCGTAGCTTGGAAGGACCGAATCAAGTCTTTCATCATCAGGACGAATTCTTTCGATCTGATAATGAGGAGTTTCTAAGTTCTTGTTTGGAATCAAGAAAATCTTAATCTTGTGACGAGATTCAATCTTGGCGATATCGTCTCTCTTTTCATTGAGAAGGAATGTGCCGACATCAACCGGGACCTGAGCCTGCATAGCGGCTGTACCGTCTTTAAGAGCTTCTTCCTGAAGAATACGAAGAACTTGAATTGCACTGGATTCTGTGTCGCGGATAACACCGACGCCGTTGCATCTCGGGCAGGTGATGTGGCTGCCTTCATACAATGTCGGACGTAGTCTTTGACGGGAAATTTCCATTAAGCCGAAGCGGGAAATCTTGGCAGCTTGGACGCGGGCTCGGTCGTTCTTGAGCTCCTCTTTCATCTTCTGCTCAAGCTCTCTTTGATTGTTCGGATTCTCCATATCAATGAAGTCGATAACAATCAAACCGCCGAGGTCGCGCAATCTCATCTGGCGGGCTACTTCTTCGGCAGCTTCCATATTGGTCTTGAAAGCTGTCTCTTCAATATCGGCGCCTCTGGTGGACTTGGCTGAGTTAACGTCGATAGCCACTAAAGCTTCGGTGTGGTCGATAACGATAGCGCCGCCGGAGGGAAGAGGAACCGTGCGGGAATAAGCCGTTTCAATCTGTTTTTCCACTAAAAAGCGGGTAAACAGAGGAATGTCGTCGTGATATCTCTTGACTCTGTCGACCATGTCCGGCATGACATGGCTCATAAATTGACGGGCCTGTTCATAGATTTCGTCGGTATCAATGAGAATTTCGCTGATTTCCGGCTGGAAGTAGTCGCGGATGGCGCGAATCACCAGGTTGCTTTCTTCCACGATCAAGAAAGGAGCCGGATTGACTCTCTTCAATGGTCTGCCGTTGATGGTGGCGGTATCAACGATGTTGCCTTTGCCGTCATCGTATTGCGGTTTAGCTGCATCATCAATCGCTTCCCATAGTTTAAGAAGATAATCCAAGTCCCATTGAAGCTCTTCAACGCTTCTGCCGATACCGGCGGTACGAGCGATAAGGCTCATGCCTTTCGGGTGCTGAAGCTTGCCGAGGTTTTCTTTGAGCTCTTCTCTTTCTTCGCCTTCAATGCGGCGGCTGACGCCGCCTCCGCGAGGATTGTTCGGCATCAAGACAAGATAGCGGCCAGCCAAAGAAATGAAGGTTGTCAGAGCAGCGCCCTTGTTTCCTCTTTCTTCTTTTTCAACTTGAACGATGAGTTCCATGCCTTCGGAAACGGCTTCCTTGATAGTAGCTGTTCTGTAGTCGACACCTTCGTTGAAATAGGCTTTAGAGATTTCTTTAAAAGGCAAAAAGCCGTGTCTTTCTTCTCCGTAGTCTACGAAGCAGGCTTCCAGAGAGGGTTCAACACGGGTAATAATACCTTTGTAAATATTTGACTTTCTTTGTTCGCGGGCAGACGACTCCAGATCCATGTCGATCAGTTGTTGGCTGTCAACGATACAGACACGCAGCTCTTCAGGATGCGTGGCATTAAATAACATGCGCTTCATTGGGCACTCCTCGATCACTGACGCGGATCACAGGCGTGCTGAAAGAATATGTCTCTAGGTGAAAGATTGATGAGGACGTTTAGTTAAAAGGTAAGCTAGTAATTTGTGGGCATCCGCTGAGCTTTCCGTTTCAGATTTTATGCATAGAGAGATAGGCCCCCAAAGGATTCTTGGATCCCGGGCCGGAATTTCTCCCCTGTTGGAAACGCTCAATTACTTTCCTCTACCAGTTAAAAAACAATAACAACAACTACAACTTCTAGTTCTTCTCTGCCTGCAGCATCAACCGGACGCTGCACAGCAAAACAAAAAATATTCTTTACAGCAAGACGTTCTAATAAAAGAAACGCCACCGAAGATCCATTGAGAAATTGTTCTCGAATCTCTCGGATTTATGTTCAACATTTTGCGTGATGAGCTGTCCGGGATCTCAATTTCCTAGCAGGCGGAAATTAAAGTTGTCCGAAAAGGCTACAATCAACGCTTACGAGCGACGAGAATTATTAGTGACAACAACGTGTCTTATATCGAGCTTTGAGGCCTAAGCACAAGAGCTTTATAGTCTTAGCGGCACCTTCAAACGGCTAATAATTTGTCTCGGATGAGGATTTTAAAACAAATGAGCACAGAGCGCCATCTGCAAAAAAAAGCAACGGACAAAGAAGTTACGAATAGAAAACGGCCTGAGGCAAAAGGCCGAACAAGGAAAGGCAAAGATATCCTGGAGCAAATCCGTTCTGCCCAGAAGGAGCAGAAGCAAAGCGTCCAAAAACAACAAAAGCCTGTCGGGCCGTCTAAGCTTGAACCTCAAAATTTGAAAGCTCGTTTAGTGACCGTTTCACCGGCCAATGACGGTCAGCGATTGGATAACTTTTTGATTACTTTATTAAAAGGCGTGCCGAAGTCTCATATCTACCGTATGGTCAGAAACGGTGAAGTCCGAATAAATAAAGGCCGAGTAAAAGTAGAAGCTAGACTAAAAACCGGTGATTTGGTTCGTGTTCCTCCTATTCGCGTGGAAGAAAAGCCTAATACCTATGTTCCTCCGATTAAATCGGAAGACATGCCCAACATTCTTTTTGAAGATAAAGATATTCTTATTGTAGAAAAACCTGCGGGCATGGCTTGTCATGGCGGAAGCGGCATTTCTTACGGTTTAATCGAAAGAATGAGAACGACTTTCGGACCGGATCAGTTTTTAGAATTGGCTCACCGGCTCGACAGAGATACTTCAGGAGCGATTATTCTTGCAAAATCAAGAAAAGCTCTTGTTCGTCTCCATGAAATGATGCGTGAAGGCGAGGTTCAAAAGGTTTACCTTACCTTAGTCAAAGGAGATTGGGTAAACGACAGGCAGCACGTCAAACTTCCTTTGCATAAATTTTTAACGGCCTCCGGAGAAAGAAGAGTCAGGGTTGATAAAGAAGAAGGACTGCCGAGCCACAGCATTTTTACTTTGATTGAAAGATTCGGACAGGTTTCTTATTTGGAAGTTGAACTGAAGACGGGGCGCACTCATCAAATTCGTGTCCATGCTCAAGCTTCCGGCTTTCCGTTGGTGGGCGATGACAAATACGGAGATTTTGACTTTAATGCCAAAGTCGAGCAAGGACTTTTGGGAGTTCCGTTTAAGAGAATGTTCCTCCATGCGCATCGACTGACATTAAATCATCCTATCTCCGGAGACAAACTTATCATCGAAAGTCCGCTGCCGGCAGAATGTAAACAACTTATTGAAGTATTAGAGAAAAATGCAAAATAAGAAAAAACTCCTTATTTTTGATTTTGACGGAACACTTTTTGATTCCATTAGATATTTGTCCGAGGCGGAAGTAAACGCCGTTAATGAAATGGGCTGGAAGCCGATTACATTAGACTTTGCCCGCAAAACTATCGGTCTCAGTCTCTCTGTTATTTATGAGCAGGTATCCGGCGACAAGTCTCTTTCTAAATTGCAGGAATTCACAGACAGATTCAATAAGTATTTCTTTGCTCGTGCAAAAGAAGCAGGTTATTTCGACGGCATTGAAGAAATGCTTGCTTCTCTTAAAGAGAAAGGGTTTATTTTGACCATTGCGACTGGGAAGGGTAGAGCAAGCCTTGACCGTTTGGATAAGATGCTTGGGTTTGATAAGTACTTTGATTTCAATATTTGTCCGTCAGAATCTGAACCAAAGCCGTCGCCTCAGATGGTCAACAAATTACTGAAAAAATATGGCTTAAAGCCGGAAGATGCAGTTGTAATTGGCGATTCTGAACATGATTTAAAGATGGCTCAGAATGCCGGTGTTGATACCGTTGCCGTTTCCTACGGCGCAATGAGCAGAAAAGAGCTGGAACAGTATCATCCGACTAAGATTGTGAACACGGTTCAAGAACTTCAGAAAACTCTTGAAGAATTGAAATAGAGGAGGTGCGCCTGTATCGTTGATCGACACAGGCTACCGGTTTCTTCTTGCCGGCTTCTGAGGTCCGAGAATTCCGAAAATTGAAGGCAATTTCGGCAGTTCCGGGTTTTCTTTTTTCCACTGCTCTACGGTCTTGGTTTTAATAAATTCTTCCGGGCCTGTGATGTCCATTGCAACGAGTACTCGTGTCTGAGGACTGCAGGAGGCCAAAAGATCTTTGAGCATTTGATTATTTCTATACGGAGTCTCAATAAACAACTGAGTCTCTCCGGAGCCAAAGGTACTTCTTTTGTCCAAGTCTTTAATGGTCTTGGATCTTTCCGGTTCTTTTATCGGAAGATAACCGCAGAATCTGAAATTCTGACCGTCCATGCCGGATGCCATTAAAGCCAAAATCATTGAGCAGGGGCCTACCAGAGGACGAACTCGATAGTTCATTTCTTGGGCTTTCTGAGCAACTTGTGCCCCGGGGTCGGCAATGCCGGGGCAGCCTGCTTCGCTGACAATCCCAATGTCATGGTCTGCTGCCAATGGCTCAAGCCACTTTTTAACTTGAGCCGGATCGGGCCGGTGACCTATCTCTACGATACTCAGTTCAGCAATAGGTTTAGGGTGTCCGATTTTCTTTAAGAAAGCACGGGCAGACTTGGCGTTCTCAGCCAAGAAATAATCCAAACGTTTTGCTGTTTCGATTGTCAAGGCCGGCAGAGATTCTTCTGCAGGGCTATCCGAAATCGGAACGGGAAGCATAAAGAGGCAGCCAGCCATGAGATTTCCTTATTTAAGTCCGGGGAGAACTTCGATGCCGCATTTTTCCAGCATGGAAGTCAATTCAATTAGACCTAAACCAATAATGGCTGTTGGGTCGTCAGACTGGAAAGAGGAGATTAAGCAGATCCCGAGTTTTTCTAATTTGGCGGAACCTGCACAATTGAACGGTTGTTCGAGGTCAACGTAGGCTTCAATCGTTTCTCTCTTGAGCTCTTTCATCTTGATGGTTGTATCGACAACAGCAGAGTGGCCTAAACCGTTTGCATCGATAACGGTCATTGCCGTATGGAAAATTAAGGTTTTACCGGACATTTCCTCGAGCTGCTTGATGCAGTTTTCTCTGTTGCCTGGTTTACCGACGCATTTCCCTTCCAGATCCAATACTTGGTCGGAACCGATGACGACACATCCCGGATGTTTCTGTGCGACGGCACGGGCTTTTAGGCGCGATAAGCGTAAAGATAAATCTCTCGGACTTTCCTCTTTGAGCGGAGTTTCATCCACCTGAGGGGAGTCAGTGGTAAATTTCACATGTAATCTTTCCAGCAATTCCTTGCGGTAAGGAGAGCTGGAACCAAGAATTAAAGAGGGTTTTGAAGTCATAGCTAGGCCATTTGTTGTAAACAGGCCTTATTTTAAAACCGGATAGATCGAAAAAAGGAACGCAAATGACAGAGTTACTCAAGTCGACCGACTATGTAGACGTATACAGAATGTCCAGAGATAAAAGGAAAATCGAAGGCAAAGTCAGAGTCGGCGATATGAAAAGATTGGCAGAAACTGCATCCAATCATGACGATATTTTCGATTATGTTATTACCGGCATGATAGGCAAGTTAGGCTGGCCAGGCGCCATTATGGAGCTTCACGGTAAAGTTGCCGTTCCGTGCAACCGCTGCAATGATCCTGTTGAGGTTCCAATTGATAGAGAGGTAGTTTTCAGATTTGCTAAATCCGAAGAGGAAGCCGATACCATACCTATCGAAGAAGATGACGACACTGAAGTTGTCGTCGGCAGCGAAAAACTTAATGTGATGGACTGGATTGAAGAAGAAATTATTCTTTCCATTCCCTTGGTTCCATCTCATGATTATGCTTGTCTGGATAAGCAGAAGTTGAATAAAGATAATGGACCGGTAGAAAAAGAAAATCCTTTTGCAAAATTAAAAGGCATGAAATTCAGCAAGTAATCTTCAGAAAATTTTTTATTTTGTTCGCAGGCTCTATTCGTGGGCCTGTTTTTTTATCTTAGAAATCGGGCAATCCGAAACTTAAGGTTGGCAGAGCGTTGACAAATATGTCAAGAAACTGACGATGTTTTTAATTTCCTTTTTCCATCATTTCCAAGGAGGAATAAAGGGCAACCAAGCAGAGTAATACGATTTTGAAGGAGAAATAGCTTGTTTATTTGCTAACAAAAATGTTAAAAGACGCGGAAAAGTCTTTTAAATAAGTAAAGTTTTTACATTTTTATTTATTGAGAATTGTTGCTTTAAAGCAACTTTGGAAAATCTGATTTGTACGTTAAGTCCAAGGTCTTTTAACTGAAATTAGTACCCCCTGCACAAGTAATGATTTTTATATAAGTAATTAATTTCGCGTCTTTCTCAAAAACAAAGAGATTTAATTTTTTGAATTTTATAAATAATTTTCCTCGTTCCTCTTAAGCAAGATTATTGAATAAAAATTAAGGTAAAGACCAAAAGAAAATCCTTTTAATTTGTAAGGTTGGTGCGCTGAACGGAATTCAATTGTCATACAAATATTTGGGATTCTACGAATTTCTGGAGAAAACCCGAATTACATCTTGCAACATCTACACCATAATGGGTATGAAAAACAAAAGACTTATACCGTCTGAAATCTGAGGAAACATCATGTTATTAGAAAATTCATTTCTGGCTTTGTTTGTAAGGCCAGCTCCCGGAAGTATAGGGGGGGGGTTGTAGCTTTTTCGGCAATAACCTGATTCTTACACACCTGCCCTTTTTCTCCATTTCTCGACTGCGCAAACGTCAATTTTTTAACAAACTAAGTTATTGCGCTCAATCTTTTTCAGCTGGTAATAAAACTTCTCAAAGATTAAAAAGAATTCTTTGCGGAAATAATTTTGACCTCCTTTTTAATTCCTGCTTAGTGAGAGCCTTGGCCGGCAAGGAAGAGCTTCCGGTTAGTGTACACACCGGTACTTCTTCAAAAGTTTCGGATTCTAAATTCAATAGGCAATTTGTCTGCCATTTCGGATCATTCTTTGTAGAAAAAAAGGTGATTTTCCATCTTTTAAAGCCAATTTCCTTGCTCGCACGTATGCTGCAGACACTTCGTTTAGTCAAAAGTGTTATTGCCAGCAACCTTTGGCTTGGATTTGAAAATTATCAATCTTTTCTTAAAAGCCTTTAAACCCAGTAAATGAATTATTTGGTACGGGGTGAGGTGATAAGAAAGGTTAATTCCTTTCTGTAGGAAGGAACATTCACGTTTTGTAAATACTTTCATTCTCTCCTCGTTCCAAATCTAACTTTGGAGCCAGAAATGACTGTCTCGAAGAAAAACTCTTATAAAGAAACCTTTAAATCCTTTGTGCTTTCACCGGTTGTAGTGGCTGTGTTGCTGGCAGCCTTCAATCCGTCCGTAAACGCACAAACAATTTCCAATTATGAATACTTAGGAAAATGGAGTGCCAATCCTCTATCCCCAAATAATCCGTATTTGGACGGAGAACTAATTGAAAGAGACTCAACCGGCGCAGTTACCGGGACTTCTGATTTTTCAAAAGCTACTTGCACCACTTATGGTTTTAAGGAAGGACAAGACTGGTCATTTTTGTGGGCAGGCTCCACTTTTGAAGAGTGGATTAAGCTCGCAAACAATAAAGAAATGGCTGAACTCTATGGCATAACTGCGGATAACTCAGTCAGTTCAACTCTCATGGAATTGCAAGGCAGCTTAAAGGGAGCCGGAGGAAAAATAACCAGAGTCTATGTGCCTGATACTTTTGATGGAAATAAGGTCAATAACAAAGTGAGTATTGTTTTACCTATTTCTGCAACTTCAACAAGCACAATAGGAGCCAGTCTGATTAATTCTACCGGTACCTATAACTTCGATTCTCCGGTGACTGGTGTTTCGTGGGGAGATGGAACCGAAAAACAGGGTTCCACGAGCGCATTGATAAGTCTGCGCAGTGCCGGTACTCAAAAGGTAAATCTGGGCGAGTTCGGTTGGAATGGAAACGTTTTGGAGAATTACATTGCTCCTACCGATGAAAGTTGGACGCCTCAAGGTAATGTGCTTTTCATGCTTGTTTACAAAGGCAGTATGTATACCTACCAGACAGTCACTGGTAATGTTGGAGCCATAGCTACAGCTAGTGATCACGTACCCGGTTCTGTGACTTTATTTGAAGAGGATGGATGGCACCTAGATAAAGCTAACATTGTGATGGCAGGAACAGTGACAAATCCTCGTTCCCCGCATACGACCCATGGTATTAGCTCATACGGAGGAGGCACGTCGAATTCATATAATCGCTTAGAACAAAAATTTGAGGGAGTTATCCAGAGTCTTGGTACCTCATTACATCCATTGGGAATTGGTATTGTTCAGGAGCATGATCAAACCAGCGGAAGTACTAAGTATTTTTTGCAAGATATTCGTAAAGTCAATGAAATTCATGCTGTGAATGCACGCATTATCAACGACATCAAAGGAAATACCTTCGAAGCACAATTAACACAAAATGTTGAAGTAGGAAAAATTGAGGTCTTTGGTGACGGTAAGTTCACCGGAGCTATCGGGGTCTACAACCGAACCAATATCGGCGGCAAAAATGATAGTAATAATTCCGTTCAAAGGATTTATGTTTCCGACAGTATTGTTGTGGACGGCTTTTCCGTGGCCATTCCTCCCCATCAGTATATTCAGACGCTTTCCACCTATGCGGCCATTGCAAATAGAGGCGGGCGCCAGGAAATTATAAGTACGAATCCGGATCAGCCTGTATTACTGTCAGCCAAGACGCAAATGAGAGCAGCAACTGATAACAACAGCAGGTACGGTACATATGCCCTTTTGGTATTCCCTCACTACCAAACTAATCCAGATCCGACGAAGATAGCAGGGTCCTTTACAGAGACCTTGATGAAAGGAAGTTTTGAGGTTTACAACGGTGATATTGCTGTCTTTGGAGAACAAGGCGGAAAGTATTCAAAATCAGTCGGTCTTAGATTGGAGGGTCAACTTTATCCGGCTACAGGGAGTTCATCGGAAAAAATTCAAAACAGACTGACTATTGCTGACGGCAACAATATAATTGTGACAGACCGTTCACCTTTAGTTGCTAATTCAAAGCCCTCAACGATTTTAAGACCCGATCAAGTTCGTGCGTTCCTGCAATTACGCCCAGTAACAGACAGTCAGGGTGTAGAACATCCGTACGAAATTGAGTTTAAAGGAAAAAATAGCTATCTGAATGTCGAGGGTGCATACTTGGGTCACGGCACAATCGTTTTCCACAGTGCTCTGGATTTCAAAGGTGATGATAAATGGACTTCTCGCACCGATTTCTTTAAAGAGAATAGTGAAACTTATCTGACTAACTACAAAAATGAATTATTAAACAAGTGGAAAGCGGCAGGGGCTGATGAGAAGAAAGAACTAGAAAAATTTGGAGAATTTAAAACAGATGCTTTAGGCCAAGATTATGTGGTTCTGACAGATGAGGGTGTGAATACGCACAGCATCGAAGTAGAAAAGGCTTACAAGAAAGTTTTTGATCAGGGAAATCAGCTGATTGTTAATAAGAATCCTGTGATTATTCATAAAGTGATTGCTCAGGAAACTTCAGGAGAATCTAGTAGATTGAACCTTAAGATTGATACTTCAAGTCTAAGAAAAGATTTGGATGCTGCTTATCCGGGAGTTGCATTTGCCTCTGAGCAACCGAAAATACAGAAGTATTTTGATGAAAATGCCATTTATATTCTGAGACAGGCAGCTAACAATGTATTTATCCATAGCTGGACAGATGAGCATGTTCTTCTGCCGCATCAATCGGTTCTGAACGAAAAGACCGGACAGACTGGCAGTGATGGAACACAGACTAAAATTACGGATGATCATGATGAGTTTCTAGATAAGATTAATCCGCAAAAGAAGACTCTCGAGTCAAATACAGAAACGAAAAAATTTACGCTGGACGACGGCACACTGGTTGAGCAGACGATTACAACAGAAAAAGTTTCATCCACGCACAATCGATTCACGGGAAGCCCGGTGAATAACATGGTAGCGGGAAAAGTCTCATTTACTATTCCAGAGGGCATCATTACTCCTCAGAGAACGTATGTAACTGAGTACTACATCGAGAATAAGGACAATTACGATGCTAATAATCCTTATGGCTTTAACGATAATGAAATTTTCCATGAATTCCTGGCACAGTATGACCGTAATAAATACACCAATGAATTCAATAGTAAATTGGATGTCGATACAAGCAATTTAGCTGACTCCGAGCCTTTGAAGAATGCTGAACAGTTGCGTAAAGAAGAAGCTGAAAAAAACGGCGCAACTACTAGGACAGCAACTCAAAAAATTGCCGCTTTAGCATTAGACGATACTGAAGATCCTAAAGAAGGCAATAAAGTCGAAGAAGATGGCATCGACAATATGGGTGAGGTTTATGGGAAAGTCGATACTTTTGTGACGAAAGTTGAGGAGAAAGTTACACCTCCCGAAGATGATTGCACAAAATATGGCAACTGTGCACCGGATCCGGTTGATCCAACTCCAGAAGATCCGAAGCCAGTCAATCCAAATCCATGGGATGATGTTACGCCTCCGACAAAGCCGGACGGTTCTCTGGATGTCGGGAACGGCTGTACAACTTCAACAATGGATGCTCTTGATTCCATTGGGTTAACTAATTATTTCCTCTGGAGGCAAGAAAACGAAACCCTTTATCAACGCTTAGGGGAAGTCCGTGATAATCCCGAACTGGAAGGATTGTGGTTCCGTGGAATCCTTGGGAAGAACAAGTGGGATAAAGGTAAACGCCATTTCGAGAATAAGTACTACGGAATTCAGATTGGTTTAGACAGAGTTCATCAAACCTTTACCGATGAATATAAATGTCGTGAAGTTGACGGAGAGGGAGCTCCCTGCAGAAGAGTACCGGCAACGGATTGGATTTATGGCATCGGATTGACTTACATGAAGGGACAAAGTAAGTTGGCCAACGGTGGCAGTGGCGACACCTGGATCGGTACTCTTTCTTTCTACGGTACGAGAAAATTCCAAAACGGCGGATATTTGGATCTTATTGTGAAGGGCAGTCGCTTAAACAATGAATTTACCGCTATAAGTGATCAGTTCCGTTACTTGTCAAAAGGCAAATACCACACATATGCTTTCCAGGCTAGCGTCGAATATGGCAACAAGCATTACTTGAATAAAGACAAGACTTGGTATATCGATCCTGAGCTCCAGCTTACCTACGGCCATATCAAAGGCGTTAAGTACAGAACGTTCAATGCATTGAATGTTGATGTTCACAACCTTAACAGTTTGATAGGCCGAGCCGGAATAGGCGTCGGTAAAGAAGGTAAAAAGGGAAGCGCTTTTGTCAAAGTTGATGCCTTACGGGAATTTAAAGGCGAATATAAAGCTCGTTACCACTTGGACCATGGAGCATGGAACAAGAGCCGCATCAGTATGAAAGACACTTGGGGCGAAATTACCATCGGGGGTACATACAACTTCCGCAAAGATACGTATGGATTTGTACAAGCCAAGAGATCTTTTGCCTCTGATCTGGAACAAGAGTATCGAGTAGACGCCGGAATTCGCTACGTCTTCTAACTTTCAAACTCTTCATATATCCACATTTTATACGTTTCCCCTCCTCTAGACACAGGGGAGGGGCCAACCAAGGAAATTCTATGCTTAAAAGAACACTGCTAATGTCCTCGGGCGCTTTAGCGTTGCTGGCGCTTAGCGGATGTGCCTCTGTTTTTTCTTCTTCGACTCAGTTGGTGGAAATTGAAACCAATCCTTCGGGCGCTTCCATCATGATTACAAATCGCAGTGGAGAAATAGTCTACAAAGGCCTTACACCATTTAAGGAAGAGCTTACAAAAGCCAGAGGATTCTTTAAAGGTGACGATTATTCAATTCATATCGAAAAGGGCGGTTATCGCGCAGCAGACCTGACCCTCACTTTCCATAACAACGCTTGGTACGTCTTTGGCAATACCTTTAATGGATTTTTACTTGGATGGTTGCTTTTTGATCCGAAGACAACTCATCTATATCGGCTGGATCCCGGAAAAGTATCTATTGATTTAACGCCTCTTGAAGCCCAGCTGAATATTTCTTCGGAACCTCAAGAAAATAAATCCAAGAGGAGGGAACTCAAATGAAAAAAATTCTGCTTCTTGTGACGGTTTTAGTTGTGTCCGGCTGTGTTCATTCTCCAAAGCAGATGGGGATTGCAGAAATAGAGGATGGCCAGTTTCAAATTTCGGCTATCAGCGAAGAACATTGGTCAGGAGATTTTCTGACTGTAGAACTCTTAAAGAATGCAGAGGACTTCTGCATTCAGAAGAACCAAAAATTTGAGCGCATAAGCGTGAAAAAAGAAGACGAAAGACGTTTTAGTTACTCGAATTCCACTGTTGTTTTTAGGTGCATTCCTCAGTGACCTGTTTATTTCCCACATACAGTCCGTGACTGTCGCAGCTCGATACCCTCAGGCTGTGAGTTCTGAGGTTCGTCAATGCAATGGGATGCAGACGAACCTTGCTTTTCTTTTCAACAGATTTCGAGTTGAGTTTTCCAGATATTTTTTCAGAGAAGGCAATGATGAAAAATACTCAATTTAAACTTTCAGGCACCGCGGTAGCTGTGTGCTTGGTACTGATGCAAATTTCCTCTCCAGTCTATTCAAAAATTATTTTAAATGAAAAGAATTTTATGACAGGAAGCTATACGGCAAAATGGAACGCAACAACATTAACCTATAACATGCCGGGGTCCTGGTATAACGGTACGAATTGCGCACAAACAGAAATTAGCGTTGAACTACCGGAAGGGACCATTTTTTTTGCCTGCTGCCAGTAGAGTAATTAATAAACCACTGGCTCAGGTCGCTGGAAGTACATCGGCTGTAACGGCGCAGTCTGTCACTATACAAAATCCATTAAAAACTCTTCGTTGGGAAGATTCAACTGGGAGTGCCGGCATCTTTAATATGACTATTAGTTCCAAAGCTATGAGAGCTGAGCAGAAGATCCAATCGGCAAACATAGAAGAATTGCAATTAGTCAACTACTCCAAGAAAAATGGTTTTGATTACAACTGCTTCTTCAAAACCGTTGGCTCATCAGTTTTCAATGCAAGCCAGGAAATAGCAGGCATAGAGGAAAACACACCAATAAATATAGGGACTATTTCATTAGTTAAATCTAAAACTGACTCTACGCCGATTGCAGGGCAGGGAGTAGGATTCTATTTATCTACTTCGAACGGTGCTGACAAATCTTATTCCATAGTTCAAAAATTTTCGGGAACTATAGAAAATCTTGGTACGGAGGATGGCAGAATGTTTGCAAGAAATTGATGAAATTGAGAAACTATTTGCAACTAAGACCGGAGTTGTTTTTAACGTAGGGACTGGTTCCCAAACTCAGAAAATTTCTAGAATTGGGACTATTAATGTCTCAGCTCCGGACAATAAGTACCGCATTATCGCTGGTCTTCTTAACCATTCTAACGTATGGATAAATGCCGAAACTTTAGAAACCGGAGGACAGTTCATAGGTCTTCGGGATAAAGTTGTAGTTGAAGGAGTACCTTCCGCGACAGGGACGGAGCCGGTGGTTGTCGGTTCATATACAAAAGCACCATTGGTGGCTGCAGTCGTAAACTTGGGAGGTAGACAAACAATTACCTCTCTGAATGAAGGTGAGGGCTCCCAAATTATTGTTGGTAATACGGGTGATAAAAAAGGTTTCGGGGTTGTAGTCACTCCACATTTTCAATATGGAAATGTGTCAGCCGGCAAAGGAGCAACCGTCACTGAACTAAAAGGAACCTTTAGAGTCGACGGAGGTGATGTCGCAGTTTTGGGACATCGATTTGTAAATGATGTGAATACAAAGAGTAGTTGGAGTTTGGTTGCCGACGGTGGTGTCACTCTAAAACTGACTCCGACAGAGTTGGGAAATCAACTTACTCTTGGGAAAAATTCAAATTTATATGTTTCTCCAAAAACGGCTGCTAATGGCTACACGGGTTCTTTTCTAGCCTCCTATGATGCAGCTACCGGGTTGGGAATCGCAGATAAAAATGCTTTAGAACATTTTGTTTTAGAGGCAGGTTCATCCGATAAACCTTATGTTATTTCGTTCGAAGAGCCTAATTCTTACGCGTTTGTTGACGGAACGTTCAAAGGGAATGCCGTATTTGAATTCAAAGCGGCAATGGAGGCTGAAGGTACCGGAGGATATGCCCTGAAGGTTACTAAGAACCCCGTTGTTATTAAAAACGTCAGCCCTGGAAGCAGCATTAACTTCCTTGTCAACTATGATGTAGACAAAGGAAGTAAGGTGGCTGTAGCCCAAGAGCCCGAAAGATCGGTGAATGATTTTGCTCACTTGTATTTGCAAAAGGCAGAAAATTCACGAATTTTGGTTAAGGATGTTGCTAACCACTTAATTATTGGAAAAGATGCAGTAGCAAATCTTTCAAAAAATGATCTTGTTAACCTAGCTTTATACGACAAAGTCAATAAAATCGGTATTCAGGAGAATGTTCTGAATGCGGCAAATGTTGATAATGTTGGAGCGACTTCTGACCGTTCAGTACGTGGCACAGTAACCATCAATGTTGCAGAAGGAATTTTGATTCCTGCACAGAGTTATGTAGGTGACTTTTACTTAGAAAATTCAGCCAACGTAGGGGTGGTTCCCGAGGCAATTAAGGGCATTAACGACGATATTAGAAAATCTTTGTATGGGTTAGAAACAAATATGGTTGACCCGGTTGAAGCGGCTGCCCAACAAGCGAAAGTTCAATCAAGTACAAGGATGATGGCAAGAGCTAGGACGGCCCCAACAGATGGACTCGCTTTATACGCTGCAAACGTTGATGACGAAGATAAAGAGACGGTTGATACCGTACTTGACTCTTTTGGCGCAACAGTTCAAGCGCAAACCACTAGTCCATCGGTATTAAAGGCACAGACTGTTTCTGCGCAAGATGGCGTTCCGCAGAAGAGCTGTGAAGAATTAGGAAACTGTCCCAAAGATGATCCCGCAGATAACCCAAAAGACAGTCCCTCTCAAGATAAGCCATCTCACGACATATCTACTCCCAGTCCATTGCCTATGCCTGATGGGAAGACTTCAACCATGGCTTCTTTAGAGTCAGTTGGTATTGCAAACTACTTTATTTGGAGAGAAAACACTGAAACCCTTTCTCAGAGAATGGGAGAGGTCAGAATGACTCCTGAGTTGGAGGGTATGTGGGTCAGAGGAATCGCTGGAAAGAATAAATACACAAGTTCCGGCAATTATCTGAGTAATAAATACTACGGCATTACCTTAGGACTAGACAGAAACATTGGAGGAGCCTTTGGCTGGACCGTCGGCGGCTCTTTTGAATATATCCACGGTGACGGAAAATTAGCTAATTCCGGGAAAGGCAAGAATTGGTTAGGAAGCGTGGCTCTTTACGGAACTAAGCAATTTGAAAATGCAGGATATTTTGATGTCATATTCAAAGCTAGTCGGATGAATAATAAATTCACGGCCATTTCCGATCAGTATCGCTACATAAGCAAAGGCTCTTATCATACGTTCGGCTATCAAATCGGAGCAGAATACGGTAAACAGTTCTTCTTAAGCGATAGTTGGTTCATTGAACCACAACTGCAGCTGACTTATGGACGTGTTAATTCCGTTACCTATAAGACCGATACTGGGGTGAAGGCCAAGGTTAAGAGGGTAAATAGTTTAATAGGCCGAGTCGGCCTTCAGACAGGATATAGAAGCGAAAATGCTCAAACTTTCGTCAGACTATCAGGTTTAAGAGACTTTACGGCTAAGTACAAAGCGGATTATTCTTTGGGCCCGGTTAAAAATCAAAGCAACGTCAGTCTGAGGGACACCTGGGGCGAAGTTGTTGCTGGCACATCTGTTAATTTCGGTAAGAATGTGAAGGGATTTGCACAGGTAAAACGCTCCTTTGCAGCAAAGGTCAAACAAGAGTACCGAGCTGACATTGGTCTAAGAATAGTGTTCTGATTCTCTTGCCTATAAATTAAAGCCTTCCATTTTTCTAATTCTTGCTCGGAATAATGGAAGGCATTTTAAGAAGTAGAATAAGCGAAAGATTAAATGATTTGACTTGAGGAAGGCTCTCAGCGAATGCGGAAGAGCTCGGTACTCAAAGCGGCATAAAAATTTTGTTACTGTAAATTAGAAGGCGTAATGCACTTCTCCTTTTTACATAGTAACGTCATTCTTTCCATAGGAATTTTATCTACTCAATAGTTATCTCACGCTCTAAGTTGTTTGATAGCTATTTTTGATGTAAAATCCGCAACTTTCGTATGGGCGAAAAAGGTTTTCTTTACTCGCTTAAAAATTATTTTTAATTCGTGGGGTTTAACCATGGCTGTTCAGCAAAATAAAAAGTCAACAAACAAGCGCGGGAATCATCGTGCACATGATTTCCTTACAAATCCTCCACTTGCTGTCGAACCGACAACTGGTGAAGTTCATCGTCGTCATCACATCTCTGCCACAGGTTTCTACCGTGGTAAGAAAGTAGTTGCAACTAAGGCTGGCGACGAAGAATAAGTTTCTTAATTAGCACTCGCTCGGCCCCACGTCGGAGAGTTTGAGACTCATTGAGTTAAGCTAATTAACCGAAAAAAATGGCAGTAGTGGAAGATTTTCTACTACTGCCATTAGTTTATTTCGGCTTTCTTGAGCACTGTGCTCTTCGACGAAAATTGTCTGACAAGGTGGAAATAAGTCAAACAAGTGATTCCAATTGCCTTACTCAAGGATGATCTTGGAAGAGGAAGATAAATCTCGTCACGGACTGATAATTCTGTCTGTTATCGGCTTTGTTACTTTATTTAGCAATTTAAATTTAGCGACTTTTAGGCCGTTTTGCGAAGTTATAGCCAAGTTAGCAACAGCTGCACTAATTTAACGTTAACTTCTCTCAATTGTTTGAGTGCAATGACAAATTGGGCTTTTTGAGCTTCTTTTCAGACCAAAGATTGTTGTAACCTTACGGCCAACGATTTAATAGGATTTCCAAATTGGAACAAACAGTTTTTTCAAGAATTCTTTCTACCGGCAGCGCTCTGCCTAAGCAATGCGTGTCTAATAAAGAACTCGCTGAAAGATTAAGTGTCGAAGGTGTCGAAACAAGCGACGAGTGGATTAAAACTCGTACCGGAATTGAACAGCGCTATCTCGTCTCTGAGGGAGAAACGACGGTAACTCTTGCTGTCGAAGCCGCAAAGTCGGCGTTGTCTAAAACAAATCTTTCTCCTGAAGATATCGATTTAATCATAGTTGCTACAACAACCCCTGATAATATCTTTCCGAGTTGTGCTTGTCAGGTTCAAGCGGCTCTCGGATGTTCTAATGCAGCTGCTTTTGATTTGCAGGCCGTCTGCTCCGGGTTCGCTTATTCTCTCTGCACTGCAGACTCTATGATCAAAAGCGGAAACTTCAAAAAAGTCTTGGTAATCGGTTCCGAATCTTTATCGCGTATCTTGGATTGGCAGGACCGTACTACTTGCGTGCTCTTCGGTGACGGAGCAGGGGCTGTTATTTTGGAAGCGTCCTCTGAGCCGGGAATCCTTTCTTACACAATGAAGGCTGACGGAGCCCTTGGAGAAAAAGTTCTCCGCGCAGACGGAAGAATTGAAAACGGAAAACTTGTCGGAAATCCGTACATTTTCATGAACGGTAAAGCCGTATTTAAGGCAGCCGTCGAAAAAATGACCGAAAGCGGCAGGGAAGTTCTGGAAAAAGCCGGTTTGAAGCCCGGTGATGTCTCTCTGTTTGTCCCTCACCAGGCAAACTTGAGAATCATGAGCATGGTCACCGATAAGCTCGGAATCAACCCTGAGAATATGATGGTGAGCGTCAACTCTCATGGAAACACTTCAGCAGCCAGTATCCCGTTAGCATTAGATAAAGCTGCTTCCTCAGGCAGAATCAAAAGAGGCGACATACTGTTGCTTCAAGGCGTTGGCGGCGGATTTACTTGGGCCAGCGTTCTGTTGAAATACTAAGGAGAATAACTTGAGTACAAAATTTGCATTTGTATTCCCGGGACAGGGAAGTCAGGCAGTAGGAATGTTGGATTCCTTAAAGGACGAACCTGTCGTCCAAGAAACTATGCAGGAAGCTAACGAAGCCCTCGGATTTGATTTAAATAAATTAATCGCAGAGGGACCTGCTGAAGATTTAAATCTAACTGTCAATACTCAGCCCGCTCTTTTAGCCGCAAGTATTGCAATGTACCGTTATTACTTGGCGTTGGGCGGCAAAAAGCCTGAAGTAATGGCTGGACACAGCCTCGGCGAATACACTGCTCTTGTTGCGGCCGGTGCTTTGGATTTCAAAGAAGCTCTGAAATTGGTCCGCTACCGTGCAGAACAAATGCAAAAAGCCGTTCCGGTTGGACAAGGTTCTATGGCTGCCGTTCTCGGATTGGCCGATGATGTAGTTAAAGATATCTGTGCTAAAGCTTCCGACCTCGGCGTTGTCGAAGCAGTCAACTTCAATACCCCGGGTCAGGTTGTAATCGCAGGCGAAGTTGAAGCTCTTAAAAAAGCCATGCAGCTTGCAACTGAAGCCGGTGCAAGACGCGCTCTTCAATTAAAAGTTTCCGGTCCTTTCCATTCCAGCTTAATGAAGCCGGCTGCCGATGCGCTCAAAGTCCGCTTGGAAGAAGTAGAAGTGAAAGCTCCGAGCATTCCGGTTTTGCACAATATTGACGTTAAAACAAGAACTGACGCAAAAGACATTAAAGAAGCTTTGGCAGCGCAGGCCGCCAGTGCCGTTCTCTGGGCAGAAACCGTCAGAGAAATGGCTAAATTGGGCGTTACTATGATTTATGAGTGTGGCCCTGGAGCTGCTTTGAGCGGCATGGTCAAGAGAATTACTCCTGACGTCAAGGCAATGGCTCTAAACAGCCAAAAGGCCTTGGCTGAAGCAGCAGAACAAACAAAGGAACAAAACTAAAATGACAAAATCTATTTTTACACCCAATGCATTAGAAGGGGAAACTATCGTAGTTACCGGTGCTTCCAGAGGTATTGGAGCTGCGATTTTTGAAGCTTGCCTGAAGGCGGGAGCTACCGTTATTGGGACTGCGACATCCCAATCCGGAGCTGAAAAAATTACAGCTAAGGCCAAAGAACTTGGATTAAAGGGCTGCGGCAAGGTTTTAAATATTGCCGACAGAGCCCAAACCGATGCATTTGCAGCCGAAGTCGAAAAAGAATTCGGTGCAGTCAGTGTTCTTATCAATAATGCCGGTATTACCAGAGACACTCTTGCTCTCAGAATGAAAGACGAACAGTGGGATGCCGTCATCGAAACGAATCTCACCGGCACTTTCCGTTTGACCCGCTGCTTCTTGAAAGGCATGATGAAGGCTCGTAAAGGCAAGATTATTAACCTCTCTTCTATCGTCGGTATGATGGGCAACGCCGGACAGGCTAACTATGCCGCTGCAAAAGCCGGCTTGATAGCGATGAGTAAGTCTATCGCTCGTGAGCTCGGCGCCCGCGGCATTACCGTTAATTGCATTGCTCCGGGATTTATCGCCACAGATATGACCGACGCTCTTTCTGACGATCAGAAGAAAGCTTTGTCTGCACAGATTCCTTTGGGTCGACTCGGAGCGGTCGAAGACATCGCTAATACAGCCGTTTTCCTTGCTTCTGATGCCGCTTCCTATATCACCGGACAAGTGATTGAAGTTAACGGCGGAATGCGCATGTAAAAAATTAAAGAATCCTGAGCCTGAAGTCGGCCGTACCCGATTTCGTAAATGGAGGGTTGTAATTGCGGAAAGGCCGATCAGTTTATAAACAAGAATGGCCTTTTTGAGTAGTACAAAGCTAAATAGGCTCTGGTAAAATAGCAAAATTAGGCCTTATGAAGGCAAACCATATTTTTTTATAAACCAATAGAGGTAAAAAATGGACAATATCGAACAACAAGTCAAAAAAGTCGTTGCAGAACAGTTGAGCATTAACGAAGCAGACATCAAAGATGACAGCGCTTTCATCGCAGACCTCGGTGCTGACTCTCTCGACACAGTTGAACTCGTTATGGCTTTGGAAGACAACTTCGGTATCGAAATCCCTGACGAACAACAAGAAAAAATCCAGACAGTTCAAGACGCTATTGACTTCATCAAGGCCAACAAGAAGGCCTAATTATTAGAAGCACCTCAAGGAGAGTTGAATGCGTAGAGTTGTCGTAACCGGCATCGGCATGGTCAGCCCGCTGGGAAATGATGCAAAAACCAGCTGGGAAAATGCTCTTGCCGGAAAATCCGGCGTTTCAAAGATCACTCAATTTGATGCCTCCGCTTTCGGCTCTCAGATTGCCGGTGAAGTTAAAGGCTTTGAAGTAGAAAAATACCTTCCCGCAAAGGAAGCAAGACGTTTCGACAGATTCATTCATTTCGGCGTTGCTGCCGGTTTGATGGCTCTGGAAGACAGCGGACTTGTTATCGACGATGAGTTGGCTTTGCGGGCCGGATGTGCCATTGGCAGCGGGATCGGCGGTTTGCCGGAAATCTGCCGCAACTATCAGATGTACATTGATAGAGGCGCTAGAAGAATTTCCCCGTTCCTGATTACCGGCAGTATCGCCAATATGGTCTCCGGACAGCTTTCCATCATGAAGAACTTGAAGGGCCCGAGCGTAGCTTACTCTACGGCTTGCACTACCGGTCTTCATAGTATCGGAGAAGCGGCCTGGATGATTAAGCGCGGAGATGCCGATGTCATGATCGCCGGCGGCGCAGAATCTACCGTTTGCGTATTAGGCGTTGGCGGTTTCGACTCAATGCATGCCTTATCCAGAAGAAATGACAGCCCTGAAACGGCTTCCAGACCCTTTGATAAGGATAGAGACGGTTTTGTCCTCGGTGAAGGTGCCGGTGTCGTGGTTCTTGAAGATTACGAATCTGCTAAGAAACGCGGGGCAACTATCTACGGTGAAATTTTAGGCTACGGCCTCACTGCTGATGCTCACCATATCACCACGCCAAGTTCCGACGGTCCTCGCCGTTGCATGCTCAACGCCATTAAACAAGCCGGTATTAATCCCGATGAAATTGATTACTTGAACGCTCACGGTACTTCTACCGTGGTGGGAGATATCAACGAAACAAAGGCGATTAAGGAAGCTTTCGGCGACCACGCTAAGAACATGGTTGTCAATTCGACAAAATCCATGACCGGACACCTTCTCGGAGGTGCCGGCGGTATTGAAACCGTATTTTCTTTGCTCGCACTGAAAAATCAGGTTTCTCCTCCGACAATTAATATTTTTGAGCAGGATCCTGAGTGCGATTTGGATTATTGCGCTAATACGGCTCGAGATATGAAGATCCGTTATGCCATGAAAAATTCTTTCGGATTTGGTGGAACGAATGGTTCTTTGGTGCTCGGCTCCGTATAACTTAATTACAAAAATGTAGTTTGTTGGGGTACGTTTTTAGGACGTACCCTTTCGCATTTTTTCGAACAACTTGTCCATATGGATTCAATCTGTTTTGGATCCATCCGGACAAGTGGCTCAACCGAATAGAGAGATATGCAAAATATTAGAAATTTTTCCATCATTGCTCATATCGACCATGGGAAATCTACACTGGCTGACCGCTTAATCCAGCGATGCGGCGGACTCTCAGACAGAGAGATGGAATCTCAGGTTCTCGACTCGATGGACCTGGAAAAAGAACGTGGAATTACGATTAAAGCCCAAACGGCTTCTTTAAATTACAAAGCCAAAGACGGCAAAACCTATCAGCTCAACCTGATTGATACCCCGGGACACGTTGACTTCAGCTATGAAGTCAGCAGATCCTTGTCTGCCTGCGAAGGCGCCTTATTGGTGGTGGATGCTACCCAAGGCGTGGAAGCTCAGACCGTGGCTAACTGCTACACCGCCATAGAACTCGGTGTTGAAGTTCTGCCGATTCTCAACAAGATGGATTTGCAAAGTGCAAATCCTGACGAGGCAAAAGAAGAAATCGAAGAGGTGATCGGCCTCGATGCTACCGATGCCGTTGAAGCTTCGGCTAAGACCGGTATGGGTATCGATGAAATCTTAGAAAGAATTGTCGAGAGAGTCCCGGCTCCTAAGGGCGACCCGGATGCACCTTTGCAAGCATTGATTATCGACTCCTGGTATGACAGCTACGTTGGTGTGGTGATGCTCGTCAGAGTCGTTAACGGCACAATCAAGCCTAAAGATAAAATCAATTTGATGGCCACGAACGCTAATCACTTGGTTGAGCAGGTCGGTGTATTCACTCCGAAATCTCAGACAAGAAATGAATTGACGGCAGGGCAGGTAGGCTTTGTTATTGCGGGCATCAAAGAGCTCAAAGACGCTCGCGTGGGAGATACCGTTACTTTGGCTCAAAAACCGGCCTCAGCGCCTCTTCCGGGCTTCAAAGAAGTTAAGAGCCAGGTGTTTGCCGGTCTCTATCCTGTTGAATCCAATCAATACGAAGCTTTGCGCGATGCATTGACAAAACTCCAGCTCAACGATGCGGCTTTGCATTTTGAGCCGGAAGTCTCTCAGGCTTTAGGTTTCGGCTTCCGCGCAGGTTTCTTGGGCTTGCTTCACATGGATATTGTGCAGGAGAGATTGGAACGTGAATACAACATGGATCTCATTACGACGGCGCCTAGCGTAGTCTACGAAGTGCTGATGAGAAACGGCGACGTTATCCACGTTGAAAACCCGTCCAAGCTTCCTCCCGTCGAAAAAATCGCTGAAATCCGCGAGCCAATCGATGCCGTTACAATTTTCGTGCCGGATGAATACGTTGGTCCGGTTATGACCCTCTGCAACCAAAAGAGAGGCGTTCAGCTCGATTTGGCCTACCACGGCAGACAAGTCCATCTTCATTACGATTTGCCTTTGGCAGAAATTGTTCTTGATTTCTTCGATAAGCTCAAGTCCTTGACCCGCGGTTACGCTTCTATGGACTACGAGTTCAAAGAGTATCGAGCAGCCGATGTTGTGAAGATTGATATTTTGATTAACGGAGACAAAGTAGACGCGTTGTCCTCCATCGTTCACCGAGCCAACTCGGTGGCCAGAGGCCGTGAAATTGTCTCTAAGATGCGCAGCATTATTCCTCGTCAAATGTATGACGTGGCAATTCAAGCTGTTATCGGCGTTAACGTCATTGCCCGTGAGAACGTTAAGGCTTTGAGAAAGAATGTTTTGGCTAAGTGCTACGGCGGCGATATTACCCGAAAGCGTAAATTGCTCGAAAAGCAGAAAGCCGGTAAGAAACGTATGAAGCAGGTCGGTACGGTGGAAATTCCGCAGGAAGCCTTCCTTGCCATCCTTCAACAAGACGACAAATAGTAAGAGTTAGAAATGAATTTTGCACTGATTTTATTTATTTTGACAGTGGTCACCGGCTGCTTCTGGCTGCTGGATGTATTCGTACTGGCTCCGACCAGAAAAAAGGAAGCTCAGGATGAATTGAGAGCTTTTGATGCTGATAACGCTGAAGCTTTAAGAAGAGGCGAAAAAACGGTTGAAGCTGCTAGAAATGCCATTTTGATTCGTGCCAAGGAACGTCCTCGCTGGTTGGAATACACAGCAGGATTTTTCCCGATTATTTTCTTTATTTTCGTTCTCCGTTCTTTCCTCTTTGAACCGTTCAGAATCCCGAGCGGCTCCATGATGCCGACCCTGGAAACAGGAGATATGATTCTGGTCAACAAATACACTTATGGTCTGCGCGTTCCTGTCTTGAATACCAAGATTTTGGACGTTGGTGAACCTCAGAGAGGCGATGTTGTCGTGTTCAAGTATCCGCCTAACCCGAATATTGACTACATCAAGCGTGTAGTCGGCTTGCCCGGCGATAAAATTTCTTATATCAACAAGAAATTAGAAGTCAACGGCGTTCCTGTCCCATTGAAAGATGACGGTACATATTTTGATGAACACAAGATGCAGGAACTTCTTCAGAGCGAAGAAAAGCTCGGAGAAACAACTCATAAGATTCTGACAGACAAATACACACCGTCAGGAGCCTACGCTCTTCCGACCCATACTGATCCGAAGGCTTGCCAGTACGTTCCGGGCGGATTGGTCTGTACCGTACCTAAGGACAAGTACTTTGTTTTAGGCGATAACCGTGATAATTCTGAGGACAGCCGTTATTGGGGCTTTGTACCGGAAAAGAATCTCGTAGGCAAAGCCTTTATGGTTTGGCTCAACGTCTCTAAACCAAGCAGAATCGGTTTCTTTGACTAAGGAGGAAGAAAATGCTTCCATTAGAAGAATTGGAAAAAAGAATCGGGTACACCTTCAAGAATAAAAAATACTTGAAACGGGCTGTTACCCATCGTTCTTTTTCCTCCGAGCACAATGAAAGACTGGAGTTTTTAGGTGACTCAGTCTTGGGATGTGTCATTGGCTATGCGCTTTTTCAGAAAGAGGATCACTTTAATGAAGGTTCTCTCTCAAGGGTTAGAGCCAATTTAGTCAAAATGCAGACCTTAGCTGAAATCGGAGAGAAAATCGGCGTCTGGGAATTCCTCTGCGTAGGCGAGGGTGAAATGCACCAAGGAGGAAACAGACGTCCGTCAACGATGTCTGATGCAGTTGAGGCCATATTTGGGGCGATATTCATCGACGGAGGCTTCGAACAGGCGCAAACTGTCATTATTCGATTGTATGAGCCGATGTTAAGCCAATTAACTGCAGCCACTCTCGGTAAAGACGCCAAGACAATGCTTCAGGAAGTCTTGCAAAGCAAGCATCTTGGGCTTCCGTCTTACGAGGTCGTTGATGTCAGAGGCGCAGCCCACGAACAAGAATTTGTTGTCGAGGCTGTGATTTCCAAGCTTGGCGTGGTTACTACCGGCGTGGGAAGATCCCGTCGCCAAGCAGAACAGGAGGCCGCTCAGAAAGCTCTAACGACCGAAGCCATTAAGAATTTATAAAGGCTTTAAGTTATGACAGAAAAAATTGAAGACTTTCGCAGTGGATATGTTGCAGTAATCGGACGCCCGAATGTCGGTAAGAGCACTTTAATTAATGCTCTTGTCGGCGAGAAGGTCAGCATTACAAGCAAGAAACCTCAGACCACCAGAGACAGAATCATGGGCGTCCTTACCACGGAAGATGCACAGTACATCTTCGTGGATACGCCGGGATTTCAGACAAAACACTCCTCCGAACTTCTCAACAGAATGAATAAGTCTGTCAAGAGCAGCTTGTCTGATGTCGATGTTGTTGTCATGGTTATAGAATCCACCGGCTGGAAACCGGAAGATGAAGAAGTCTTGAAGCTGCTTCCTCACGATGCCAAGAATGTAATTCTTGCTATTAATAAGACAGATGAAGTCAAGGAAAGCGAAGTGATTTTGCCGTTGATCCAAGAATCAATGAAGAAATTCCCATTCGCTGACGTTGTTCCGGTTAGTGCTGAAAAGAACCGCCAGCTTGATGTTCTTCTTCAAGTCATCAGAAAATTCCTTCCTGAAGGCGATAAGCTCTTCGAAGACGATATCTATACCGATAAGTCCCCGCGCTTCTTGGCAGCGGAAATTATTCGTGAAAAGGCTTTCCGTTTGCTCGGTGATGAACTTCCTTACGGCGTTGCCGTCATGATTGACAAATGGGAAGAAAACGATCAAGGAGCCAGAATCTTCGCTACCTTGATTGTTAACCGCGAAAGCCACAAAGGCATTGTCATCGGAGAAAAAGGTTCCAAACTCAGGGAAATCTCCAGACTTGCCAGAGAAGATATTTCTGCAATGTTAGGCAAAAAGGTATATCTTGAAGTATGGGTTCGCGTCCGCAAAGGTTGGGGTGACGACGCAGCCGTACTGAAATCACTGGGATATGAATAATCAAAGAGAGCCGGATAATCGAGTCAGCCATCAGCCTGCGTTTGTTCTCCACACTTACCCGTGGAAGGAGACCAGTTTAATTGTTGAGGCTCTGACCAGAGACTACGGCCGGCTTTCTTTAGTAGCCAAAGGGGCAAAAAGGCCCATGTCGCAATACCGCGGTATGTTGTGTCCTTTTTGCCCTCTTGCTGTTTCTTTCAGCGGAAAAGGTGATATCAAAACACTGACAAAGTGCGAGTGGCACGGGACGCTGATGCTTCCGGACACTGTTTTGATGTCGGCTTTTTACATGAATGAAATTCTGGTGCGTCTTCTGCCCAAGAGGGAACCGGTTCCAAAGCTGTTTCATTCTTACTTCACAACCTTAAGGAACTTAGCGGATAAAAATAAGCCGCATGTGAGTTTGCGAATTTTTGAGCTGGATTTGTTGGAAACTCTAGGCTACGGAGTACCTGAGCCTAGGGAAGGCACTAATTACCAGTTTGTCCGCGGCGATTGGATTCAAAGCGCGCAAACCCCTGAGTCTACAGGGGTTGCATGGGGTACGCTGGCAGCAATGCGGGAACGCAGGATTCAAGAAGGAGCCCAAGAAAAAGAAGTTAAGGGTATTATTCGGGACGTGATTTCTTTTTATTTAGACGATAAACCTGTGAATACTCGCAAAATATTAAGCGAGCTGAAGAAGTTTTAAATTTATGCGTAACCCGACTCCCGGAAAAAATCCATTTGAACTTGGTTCTTACATTGACCGTTTCCCTTTAGTTTTTCAATGGCTCTACATCGATCTCAACCGTGATTTCTTTAAATTAAAAGGACGCACCGGTGTCTCCCGTTTCTGGGCGATGTATATCTTTTCGTTTATTTTTCTAGGCATCGTTTACTGGATTTGCGAAAAACTTGCCACGACGGTAATCGTGTATTTTTCGCTTCTCCTTATCGGATGGCTTTACGTAGCGATTCCCTGTGCCTCTATTGGCGTCAGACGTCTTCACGATATGGGCAAGCCCGGCTTTTTGTCCGTATTTCCGCAGTTCGGTACTTTCTTTATGACCATTTGCGTGGCATTCCAAGAAATTCCGGCGCTTCCAATTACTTTGGCCGTGGTGGCAATGTCCGTGATTCCGTTGATCTTTATGTCGTTGCCGGGCGAGAAAAAAGCAAATAAATACGGTAATCCATGCAATGACAACGTGGATGTGCTGAAGGAGCTCAATTGATAACCGGCATTGGATGTGATGTTGTGGAACTTGAAAGGATTGAGAAAGTTCTGCAAAGACACGAAAAGGCTTTCTTAGAAAAGGTCCTTAGTTCTTCCGAGCTTGAGACCTACCATAAAAGAAAGGCCGGAAATTCCAAGAGAGGTTTGGCTTTTGCGGCTTCCCGCTGGGCAGCAAAAGAGGCATTCTCCAAAGCTTTAGGTACGGGAATACGTGACCAGGTTAGGCTCACGGACATTTCTGTAAAGAATAACGAACTCGGCGCTCCTTATTTAGTTTTCTCCGGAGAGCTTAAAGAGTTAGTGCAGAAAATGGGGCTCGACTGCTTCATTTCGCTCAGCGATACTGATAAAGTCTGCATGGCTGTTGCCGTGTGTGAAAGGAAAAATAATGGATAAAGTTGAAAGACCGTTAGGTCCGTTAGTGGTCGATATCAGCGGAACGACGCTGACCAACGAAGAAATTAAAACCCTTCAGCATCCTCTTGTCGGGATGGTCATTCTATTTACCCGAAACTTTGAAAATATCGAGCAGCTTCGAACTTTAACCCATGATATTCATGCTTTAAGGAATCCGCCGCTGTTGATAGGAGTGGATCATGAAGGCGGAAGAATCCAACGATTCCGTCAAGGATTTACTCAGATTCCGTCCATGAAGTCTTTAGGTGAGCTGTATGACACCGATCCGCAAAGAGCCCATGCCTTGACAGGCGCCTGTGGTCTGGTTATGGCAGCTGAGCTTCGTGCATGCGAAGTTGACTTTACTTTTGCTCCATGTTTGGATTTGGACTACGGACAAAGCACCGTTATCGGCAACCGTTCTTTCCACAGAAATCCGAAGGTTGTCTCCATTCTTTCCACGGCTTTAATTTGCGGTATGGCAGAAGCCGGGATGGCCAATTGCGGCAAGCATTTCCCCGGTCACGGCTATGCCAAGGCAGATTCTCACATTGAATTGCCTGAAGACGACAGACCTCTTTCTGATATCAGAAGCAACGACGAAGCTCCTTATCAGTCTTTAGGTACGCTGCTGACTTCCGTTATGCCTGCACACGTGGTGTATCCGCAAGTAGATTCTTCGCCAGCGGGCTTCTCTAAGAAGTGGCTCAAAGACGAGTTAAGAGGAAGGTTAGGCTTTAACGGCTTGATTTTTAGCGATGACCTTTCCATGAAGGGCGCTGCAGAAGTCGGAGATATTACGGCGCGCTGCGAGGCAGCTTTGTCTGCCGGATGCGATATGGTTCTAATCTGCAACGATCCGGAAGGAGTTTCAAAAGTACTGAGCAACCAGCGTTGGATTAGAACTAAACTCTTTGATGAAAGACTCGGACGCCTGCAGCCTAAAGGCAAATTCCCAAGCAGAGAAGGGTTGGTGTTGAGTTCAAATTATCAGGCTTGCGTAAAGCTTATCAATGACTTTAACGCTGAATTAGCCAAGAAGGATTCGAATCAATCAATCTGACAGCTTACAGAAAGTTGTGAATTCATCGGGCCTCCTAAACTTTATTCTGAGTTTGGAGGCTTTTCTTCGAAGTCTCAGAATATCTTTGTCTTTGCTGATGAGATAACTCGGAGCAACCGAGCCTGCCAAGTCAATGAATTTTTGATCTAAAGGATCGCGGCACTTTAATGACGATGGCGACGGAGACTCAAAATTGATGCTGGCGGCAGACCAATTGTCCAAGATTTCAGCCCGAGACGCGTTTCCTTTAGAAAACTCTTCCCTATCCAAGACGTGTTTAAGTTCGTCAATAGTAGCGGTGTTTCTATAGAAACTGGCTCCTGCTTTTTCCAGCTGATTAAATAAGCTGACAGCAGTTTTGTTCTTAAAGAAGTAAACATCCAGAATAAAGTTTGTGTCTAAAACTACATTCATTTTGTTCCTTCCTTTATTTCTTTTCTTCTCAAAGACAAAGCCCGGGCTGAGCCGGGCTTTGTGACAATGAATTAATTAAGCTTTGGCGATGAGCTCATCTACAACAGCTCTTTCTGCTTCCAGAGCTTTAACGTTCTGAAGAATATGTTCGCGTTCGAAGTCTGTCAATTGAAGACCTTTAACAACTTCGTAGTCGCCGTTGTTGCAGGTTACCGGCATCCCGAAGCACAAGCCTTCGGGAATACCGTATTCGCCGTTGGAGGGAACTGCCATCGTCTGCCATTTGTCGCCTGTGCCTAAAACCCAGTCATGGATATGGTCGATAGCGGCATTAGCGGCGGAAGCTGCGGAAGAGTGCCCGCGGGCTTCGATAATTGCGCTTCCTCTGGAAGCTACTGTCGGGATGAAGTAGTCGAGATACCAGTCAGTCGGGATCAAGTCTTCAGCTTTCGTGCCGGCGATCAATGCGTTAGTGATATCCGGATACATGGTATTGCCGTGGTTGCCCCAAACACAGAATTTTTCAATATCTGTAACTTTGCAGCCGGTCTTTTGAGCCAACTGAGTCAAAGAACGGTTGTGGTCCAATCTCATCATGGCTGTGAAGTTCTTCGGATTGATGTCCGGAGCGCACTTACGGGCGATGTAGGCATTCGTATTAGCAGGATTTCCGACAACTAAAACTTTAATGTTTCTGTCAGCATAGTTGTTGATGGCTCGGCCTTGTTCAATGAAAATCTGAGCGTTGGCATTGAGGAGGTCGGAACGGTTCATATCCTTAGTTCTGGGACGGGCGCCGACTAACAAAGCGATTTGTGCGTCTTTGAATGCTTCTTTAAGGTCAGGAGTTGAAGTAATGCTGTTAAGCAATGGGAAAGCACAGTCATCTAATTCCATCTTGACGCCCTTGGCGGCTTTCATAGAGCTTTCTGTATTTCTTTCAAGCATGCACAGATCAACAGGCTGATCCATACCGAGCATATCTCCGGCGCCGATTCTAAATAAAAGAGAATAGCCAATTTGGCCGGCTGCACCGGTCACAACAACTTTGACAGGTTTTTTCATTTGTGAAGCATCCTTTTTCTTAAATTCGTTGGATAATCTATTAATAATAAAACGCAATCCGATCAAAAAAGAATGTTGAGATAAATTAATTAATGTGCTCTCCAGGACGAGTGAATCGACCGTGTCCTATCCAATAAAACAAAACAGCCTGAAGAAAATTACACCTCCTCTGTCTTGCATTATTTAATTTTCTATTTTTCAATGATGTGCACCTTCTTGGTAATAAATCGTATTTTTCAGATATTGAGAAAACGCGAGGAAGCACCGTCTTTGAAGAACGCATTTTGCTCGTTTTTGCTCCAAAGAAGAAAGATAGGAACGAAGTAAAACTTTCGAAGGATTTTTGAATTTCGTTCCAAAGTTCATCTGCTGAAATGAAGGAAAGTTACGAAAGTATTTCCTCTTTTCTGATGGTTAAAACACGCTGGACACTGCTTTTTAATAAACGGTTTTATGTTTGATTTGAGAGCCTTAGTGATGTTTTTCAAAAAGATCTGCATGACTTCCGGTACGCACTGCAATGATTCCCTCGGGGGTCTTTCTGTATATCAGAAGCCAGTCAGCTTGAATGTGAAGTTCTCGATCATTGGTCCAATTTCCAATAACTGCAAGATCTTTAAACAAAGAGGCGTCTTCCTCTTGAAGAAGTTTTTGAAAAATATAGTCAAGCTTTTGAATACCTAAAATTCGTCGTCGGCAAGTTTTCAAATCTTCTTGAAAGAATTGGTGATTCCCTGGTTCAGCATTTATCGTTTTCTAGTTTTTGGTCAACTTCCTTAACTAAATCAGTAAACGAAGCGTATCGAGTCGTTCTTCCTTCCTCAGCGTCTTTCAATGCTTTAATCGTTTTTTTGTTAGGTTTTTCTATATCAAAAGGAACTTTTTGATCTTTTACAAAAGTGACTAGAAACATTCTGACTGCCTCGGAAATTGTAAGCCCCATGCTCTTTGAGAGGTCGCTTGCCTCTTTTTTCAAATCTTCATCAAGACGCACTTTTAGAAAACTAGAAGACATTATTTATCCTTCGATGGTCAGTTTGCGTACACAATCATAAAGGAGAAAGGAAGGAAGAATATTAGTGAAACCATATGAAGCATAATCCGAGGATGATTCACTAGAGAAGGGCACTTAAAAGAGGCAGGAGAACTAAAACATTAATCAAACATCTGTTCAACTAGCATTAACAGGCAGAAACCGACCATAATGCCGAAGGTAGCTGACAGTTGCTGTCCGCTCTTATGTGTTTCCGGAATAACTTCGTGAGAAACTACAAAAATCATGGCTCCTGCGGATAGAGCTAAACCAAGCGGATAAACATAACCGAGCTGAGAAGTAAGACTCACTCCCAATAATGCTCCGATAGGTTCCATAAGTCCGGAGAGAACACCGACGCTGACTGCCTTGAGTCTGGAAATGCCTGTGCGGCATAACGCAAGAACTACGGCAAGTCCTTCCGGCATATCTTGAAGGGCGATAGCCGCTGTAAATGGAATCCCGATGTCGGTATCCTCAGCCGCAAAAGAAATACCTAAGGCCAGACCTTCCGGAACATTGTGAATAATGATGGCAAGTACGAAAAGCCAGATCCCGGCATTGACATTCATTTCAGGGCCTTCTTTACCGGTAGTGAGATGCTCGTGCGGTGTGATTGCATGAATGCCTAAAAGCATAAAGACGCCCAGGAACATGCCGAAGATGACCCAAAGCATGGCAATCGTATGGTTTTGAAATAGCTTGTCGCTGGCTTCAATACTTGGAAGGAGAAGAGAAAAGATAGCCGCAGCCAGCATCATGCCTGCGGAAGTTCCGAGCATGACATTTTCAGTTTTTAGATTCAGTTTATTCAAAAAGAATCCGGGCAAGGAGCCGATGGATGTAGCAAGGAACCCTACCATTCCTGCAGTAAACGCATAAAGAACAGGTTTGGAATGTAGAAAAACCATCTGGTACAGTCCTTGAAGACAGAAAAACATCACAAGAACGGTCAAAAATATGATGGTTGCCGCCCAAATTTTATGCTTTTGTGCATACTCTCGGACTGTGAGCTGCTGAGACATTCCAAACTCCTCCTATCTTTAGAAATCATAATTTCGCACGCCTATTGTGCGAACGGCAAATCCATATTCTGGGAATAAACTTGAAGAAAGAGAAATACCAGAATGTTCTAATAAATTTATTCTTAAAGTGTAAGGTTACTTGGAGTGAGATAGCTCAGGTATTAAGTCATGAATAGAAAGAAACTATCCTGCAAAAGAGAGAAGACATGGGCAAAGGCAGTTCATAAAAATGTTTTCTCTAAATTACCTGACGTCTATAATTGATCGAATTTAGCAGGCCTTATTTCTCGTACCCAATGCACTTTGCGAAGTGCCTAAAAGGTGAAAAAATTGATAAAAGATTTACAAGAAACCTCGTATCTCTTTGGAAGCAACGCGCCGTATGTTGAAGAGCTCTATGAGAACTATCTCGAAGATCCTTCCTCTGTTGACGATAAATGGCGTCAATTCTTTGATAACTTGCAAAATTCTCCTGCTTCTGACGGCAAACTCGGGACTCATGATGTGGCCCATACCCCCATCATCGCCGCATTGGCTCAGAAACGAGTTTCCGGTGTTGTCGGCCATTCCGACGGTGAATTGGAAATCGCCCGTAAACAGGTTGCAGTTCAGTCTTTAATCAGTGCATATCGCTTTTTAGGCTCCAGAAGAGCCGTATTGGATCCGCTAAGAAGAAAAGAATTGCCGAAAGTGCCGGAATTGGAACCGGCTTTTTACGGATTGACCGAAGCCGATATGAACGTCACTTTCTCCGCCGCTAATACTTTCTTCGGCTCCGAAAAGATGACGCTTCGCGAGATCTTAGATGCTCTGCGTCAAACCTACTGCGGTACGGTTGGATATGAGTTTATGTACGTTTCCGATCCGGCTATCAGACAATGGTGGGAAGAAAGGATTGAAAGTACTCGTTCAACTCCGAACTATCAGGCCCTCGAAAAGAAAAAGATTCTTGAAAAACTGACAGCCGCCGAAGGGTTGGAAAGATATCTCCATACTAAGTACGTCGGTCAGAAGCGCTTCTCCTTGGAAGGCGGTGAAAGCTTCATCGTGTCGATGGATGCTGTCGTAGAACAAGCCGCAGAATACGGTATCGAAGAAATGGTTATCGGTATGGCTCACCGCGGCCGATTGAACGTTTTGGTCAACACTCTCGGTAAGTCTCCCAAAGAACTTTTCTCAGAATTCGAAGGGAAATACGCCAGCAGCGATTTGACTGCAGGTGACGTGAAATACCACAACGGCTTCTCCAGCAACGTCGTTACTAAGAACGGCCCGATTCATTTAGCCTTGGCGTTTAATCCTTCTCACTTGGAAATCGTTGATCCGGTGGCGATGGGAAGTGTCCGTGCTCGCCAAGACAGACTCAACGACCCGAAAGGCTTGAAAGTTTTAGGCGTATTGGTTCATGGTGACGCCGCATTCGCAGGCCAAGGCGTGGTCATGGAAACTTTGAACCTTGCCGATACTCGAGGTTACGGTACGGGCGGAACAATTCACTTGGTCATCAACAACCAGATTGGCTTTACAACATCCGATCCGCGCGACAAAGGTTCGATGACTTACTGCACTGACCCGGCTAAATTAATTGAGGCTCCTGTCATTCACGTTAACGGCGATGACGCGGAAGCAGTAGTGATGGCAACACGTCTGGCCATGGAATTCAGAAACACTTTCCATAAAGATGTATTTGTTGATATCGTCTGCTTCAGAAGATTAGGCCACAACGAACAAGATACCCCGTCGCTCACCCAGCCTTTGATGTACAGCAAGGTAGCTGCTCACCCCGGTACTAGAGCTGTTTACGCTGAAAAACTGGTTACTCAAGGTGTGATTACAGAAGACGAAGCAAAAGCTTTTGTTGCTGATTACCGCAGACAGCTGGAAGAGGGAACCATCCAAGAATTTGCTCCTTCCATTTCTGCAAAAACATCTCATACCGTCAACTGGTCACGATATAACGGCTCTTTGCAGGACCGTGTTCATACCGCCGTCCCGGTTCAAGAATTAAAGAGATTGGCGGAAATCATAACGACCGAACCGGAAAACTTCAAAGTTCATCCGCTTTTGGAAAAAGTTCTCACGGACCGCCGCTCTATGAAAGACGGATTGATTAACGTCGATTGGGGCTTGGCGGAGCATTTGGCTTTTGCCACATTGCTGACCGGCGGTTATTCCGTCCGTGTCTCCGGTGAAGATGCCGGAAGAAGTACTTTCATGCACAGACACGCTGTTTGGCATGATCAAAACCGCGGTACTTGGGATACGGGTATTTGGATTCCGCTGGAACATTTGTCTCCTACTCAGGGAAGATTCACCGTTATCGATTCCATCTTGTCTGAAGAAGCTGTATTAGGTTTTGAATACGGTTATTCTGGTGCGGCTCCTGAATGCCTGACTATTTGGGAAGCGCAGTTCGGGGATTTCGCAAACGGTGCCCAGGTAGTTATCGACCAATTCATCAGTTCCGGCGAAGCCAAGTGGGGTAGAAAATCCGGTCTGACAATGCTTCTTCCTCACGGATATGAAGGTCAGGGACCGGAACACTCATCGGCTCGTGTAGAAAGATATCTGCAGTTGGCAGCCGACGACAATATGGTTATCGCTCAGCCGACAACCGCAGCTCAGATTTTCCATCTGTTAAGACGTCAGATGGTCGGCAGAACACGCAAGCCTTTGATCGTATTCTCCCCCAAGAGCTTGTTGAGAAACAAAGCCGCAACATCTCCGATGCAGGAACTTTCTGAGGGTAAATTCAAAGAAATTATCGGAGAAATTGAAGATCTCGACAGAAATTCCGTCACCCGAATTCTGCTTTGCACCGGCAAGGTCTACTATGAGTTGGCAAAACGCCGTCAGGAACTTGCTGCTTACAACGTAGCGATTATCAGAATCGAGCAGCTTTATCCGTTTAATCAATTAGAACTCAACAGCCAATTCGAAAAATATCCGAATGTGAACGAAGTAGTTTGGGTTCAGGATGAACCGCAGAATCAGGGCGCTTGGTCCTATATTCAGCAGAGAATTTTGGCTGCGATGAATGTCGGCTGCCGTCTGGGCTATGCAGGACGTCCATCCTCTTCGTCGCCTGCCGTCGGATATGCCAGCAAGCATATTGAGCAGCTTAAGACACTGCTGTCGGATGCTTTCGGACCTCTGAAAGGTCTTATTCAAATCAAATAGCGAACAGTTTAAAAATTCCAGTTAGTGGAGAAATATTTATGGCCATTATTGAAGTAGTCGTTCCTGAACTTTCAGAGTCTGTTTCCGAAGCAAGTTTGATTGAATGGAAAAAGAAAGTAGGGGACCGTGTCAGCGCAGATGAAGTGCTGATTGAAATCGAAACCGACAAAATTGTGATGGAAGTTCCCGCACCGGAATCCGGCGTGCTCGTTTCCATTCAGCAGGGCAATGGTGCTTCCGTAACAGGCGGTCAGCTGCTGGCAACTATTGATACCTCTGCAGCTGCTTCCGCAGAAGATTCTGCTCCGAAACAAGCTGCTCCTCAGCAGCCGGCACCGATCCAACAGTCACCGGCTCCTCAGCCAACAGCACCCGCCGCAGCTGCAGTTGCCGCTGCAGCCGAAACTACCGCGCCGTCCGTTAAAGTTATGCCTTCCGCAGCCAAGATGATGGCAAATTTAGGCTTGAATCCGGCTGACGTTGTGGGTTCAGGCAAAGGCGGAAGAATTACGAAAGAAGACGTTCGAAACACGCATCCGCAGCCTGCCGCTAAACCGGTACAAGTGCAGTCTCCCGCACCGCAAAGCATCGTCTCTGCTCAGCCTTCTTCTCTGCGTGAGGAAAAGCGCGTTCCGATGTCCCGACTTCGTGCCAGAGTTGCCGAGCGTTTGGTTAAATCTCAGTCCGACGCTGCTATTTTGACGACATTCAATGAAGTTAATCTCGGACCGGTAATGGCTCTCAGAGCAAAATACAAAGAAAGCTTTGAGAAAAAATACGGCATCAAACTAGGCTTCATGAGTTTCTTCGTGAAGGCTGCCGTTTACGCCCTTCAGCAGTATCCGATTATTAATGCTTCCGTTGAAGGCAGCGACATCATTTACCATAACTACATCGACATCGGTGTAGCCGTCGGTTCTCCGCGCGGTTTGGTTGTTCCTGTTCTCAGAGACGCAGACCAATTGAGCTTTGCACAGATTGAACGTCAAATCGCTGATTTCGCTAAGCGTGCGGCCAGCGGTAAACTCGAGTTAAGTGAACTGACCGGAGGAACATTTACCATTTCTAACGGCGGCGTATTCGGTTCTCTTTTCTCAACTCCGATTATCAATCCTCCGCAGTCAGCTATTCTCGGCATTCACGCCACTAAACAGCGCCCGGTCGTTGAAAACGGTGAGATTGTGATTCGTCCGATGAACTATTTTGCTCTGTCTTATGACCATAGAATCATCGACGGCAGGGAAGCTGTTTTAGCTTTGGTTGCCATGAAGGATGCTTTGGAAGATCCGGCTCGCTTGCTGCTTGATATCTAAGGAGTTGAGATGTCTGAAATGAAAGTTTTTGATGTTGCCGTTATCGGCGCAGGTCCCGGCGGATACGTAGCAGCCATCCGGTCTGCTCAGCTCGGATTGAAGGTCTGTGTCATTGACGAGTGGAAAAAAGATGGAAAAGCTGCTCCCGGCGGTACTTGCACTAACGTCGGATGTATTCCGTCCAAAGCTTTGCTGGCAAGCAGCGGCTTGTTTGAAAAAATTAAAGAGGAAGCCGCAGTCCACGGTATTACGGTCGGTGAACCGGCCATTGACGTAGCCAAGATGATGGCAAGAAAAGACAAAGTGATTCGTCAGACCAATGACGGCATTCTTTATCTTTTTAAGAAGAACAAAATCGAGTTTTTCAACGCCAGAGGATCTTTCGTCAGCCAATGCGACGACGGTTATGTTCTTGCGGTAGGAGAGCCGATTAATGAGCGCATAGTTGCCCGCAATGTCATCATTGCTGCAGGCAGTGTTCCCCGTCAGCTTCCGGGTGTCCCGTTCGATGAAAAACTTATTCTTTCTAATGAAGGAGCTTTGTCTTTGACGGAAGTTCCGAAGAACTTAGGTATTATCGGCGCCGGCGTCATAGGTTTGGAAATGGGAAGCGTCTGGAACCGCTTAGGTTCTGAAGTGCGTATCTTGGAAGCTGTGCCTTCACTGCTTTCTATGGCTGACTCTGCCGTCTCTAAGGAAGCCCTGAAGATCTTCACCAAAGAAGGTCTCAAGATGCAGTTCGGCGTCCGCATTGAAAAAGTTGAAACCGAAGATAACCGAGTCAGCGTCACTTACAAAGATTCCGAAGGCAAGCTTCAGGAAATGTGGGTTGAAAAACTTATCGTTTCTATCGGTCGTGTTCCGAACACCGCAACTCTTGACGGACCGGCAGTCGGTTTGAAGTTGGATGACCGCGGCTTTATCGAGGTAGATGATGAATGCAGGACTAATCTGCCGGGTGTCTGGGCAATCGGTGACGTCGTAAGAGGTCCGATGCTTGCTCATAAGGCAGAAGAAGAGGGTGTGGCAGTAGCTGAACGCATTATCGGCCGAAAGGCCCACGTCGATTTAGGGCTGATTCCGTCAGTGATTTACACTGAACCTGAAATCGCTTGGATCGGTAAGACAGAGCAGCAGCTCAAGGCCGAAGGAAAAGAATATAAAACCGGTCAAGTGCCGTTTGCGGCAAATGGAAGAGCCCGAGCATCCGACGAGACCGAAGGTTTTGTTAAGATCTTGGCTGATGCTAAAACGGATGAGCTGTTGGGTGTCCATATCGTCGGCGTCTGTGCCGGCGAATTAATCGCTCAAGCTGCGCAAGCCATGGCCTTCCGTGCGGCTGCCGAAGATTTGGCCCTTATCTGTCAGGCACATCCTTCTTTCAGTGAGACAGTCAAAGAAGCGGCCCTTGCTGTAAACAAAGGTGCGATTAACATTTAAACAACATGAGACAGAAATTCATTATTTTGACTTTACTGGCGGGTTTATCCTCGGCCTCCTTGGCGGTTGAGCTGAATCCTATCTCGTTCTCGGAACGTTTCCCGCCCCAATCGATTACTTCTGAAGCTGTAGCTGACGAGGTGATTGAGGCCTACAAAAAGGAAATCAAAGAGCTGGATGCATGGAAAGAACAGGAGGATAAGCTTTGCTACCGTAAATTTTTTGTTAATTCCTGTCTCATTGACAACAGTCGTCTCGTCAGAGAAAAGAAGGCCGAAGCCAAATCCGTTTGGTTAACTGCTCGTGATTTCGTTCGAGTAAAAAAATCCAACGAAGCCAGAACTGCTCGTCTCGCTAAAGAAGAACAGCGCAAAGAGTGGGTTGCCCGACAGGAAGCCATCATCAAGAATTCTCGGGCCGCTAAGCCGGTTTCCGACGAGCCTGACAGTGATATCGATTTGTCCGGCGTCCAGACCGTTGATTCGAAGGTTGAGCGTCCTTTGCCCGACAGAAAGTCTTCCGGTCACGCTCCCACGGCTAAGCCGAGGGTAATCACACCGGAAGAGCAGCAGGCTAATGAACAGGCTTTTGCTGAAAGAGAACAAAAGCGTCAGGAGCGTATAGAAGAGCGTGAAGCCAATCAGCCGTCGCCTCCTTCCATGGATGAACAGGAAAGAGAAGCGGCGCGCGAAGAACGCCGAAAGGCCATCGAACAGCGCAAACTTGAAAACGCGAAGAAGAGAGCCGAAAGGGCTAAAGAATACGAGCGCCAGTTAAAGCTTAGAGAAGAGCAAAATCAAAAGAGCCTCATGAACAGCCTTAAGCCTTAAAATTCAAACGATTAAGAGCCATGCTGACAGAACGAAATCCAAATGCCGGCATGGCTTTTTTGCTGTCAAAAAACTGTGACAACTTCAGAAAATCCTCAATGTTAAAATTCCTCTCCTAGGAGATGTCCATGGATAAAACATTAAAAGCAGAAGTTGAGAAGGTCTTTGCTTCGGACGGTTGTCTTGCTCATGTAACCGAAGGATATACCCCCAGACAATCGCAGATCGAATTCTCTAAAGCCGTTGCAGATTCGTTGGAAAAAAAGCAAAGCTTAGTTGTGGAAGCCGGTACGGGAACCGGGAAGACTTTTGCATACCTTGTTCCCTGCATTATCCATGGGGGAAAAGTTTTGATTTCGACGGCCGGAAAAACGCTTCAGGACCAGCTTTTTGAGAAAGACGTCCCCGCCGTGCTGACAGCCCTTGGCGTCGGGGCAAAAATTGCCGTTTTAAAGGGTCGTGCCAACTACATCTGTCTCTCTCGTTTCGAACATGCGATGGTTGAAAACGCCAGCACGACAAGAGAAGAACTGGCGCATTTGCTCGAAATAAAAAAATTCGTGCAAATCACGAAAACCGGAGAAAGAAGCGACATCACAACGGTCCCGGAAAGCTCGGGCATTTGGCGCGCCGTTACTAGTACTTCTGAAAACTGTATCGGCAAAAACTGTCCGGACTACGAAAACTGCTTCGTGATGAAGGCCAGAGAAAAAGCCCGCGAAGCAGACGTCCTCATCATCAACCATCATTTGTTCTTGGCTGACATGGAGCTCAATGACCAAGACTTCGTGGACTTTCTTCCTGATTTCGATATGGTTATTTTTGACGAGGCTCACCAATTACCGGGCATCGCAACAAGTTTCTTCTCAGAAAGTATCTCAATGTCTGAAGTAAAAAACTTCGCCCAAGATGCTTATGTTACGGCAGCTCGTTTGGTGCCGAAGGGAGATGAGTGGAAAGACTATCAGACAAAAATCTTTAATCGCTGCAACGATGTCCGCTTAAAAGCAACCATACTTGGAGCGGAAGAAGAATCAAAGAAGTCTTTGGATGAGTTTACCGATGCTTTTTTAATGGCCGAGCCTATCCAAAAACTAGCTTTAGGGCTTCAAGGGTTTATTGAGGCGCTGAAAAAATTCGCTCAGGACAACGAAGAAATTACCTTAGCCGTAAAAACCGGAGAGGAGATTCTCGAAAAGCTTAACTATTGGGAAAAAGCTCTAAAAGAGACCGTTAAGAAAGATAGAAAGCCCGATGAGTTCTCTATAAAATGGTTCAATCTGACGCCCAAGAATGTGACATTCTCGGATACCAAACTTTCCTATGCCGATAAGTTCAGGCAATACAGGCAGGAGATGAACAAGCCGTGGATTTTGACTTCTGCCACATTGTCCGTGGAAAATGATTTTCACCACTTCACGGACGATATGGGCTTGGAAGATGCGGAAACTCACAGCTGGGAAAGTCCTTTCCACTACGCTTCTCAAGGCATGCTTTACGTCCCCACGGAAATTCCGGAACCGAATGCACCATATTTTTCCGATGAGGTTGCAGAAAAGATTTGGCCTCTGCTTCAGAAAAACCGAGGCCGAGCTTTTGTTCTTTGTACAACGCTTCGGGCCGTGCAGAAGATTTCTGATGCTTTAAAGGTTCAGGTGGAAAGAGCCAATGAAACCATTCCGATTCTGGTGCAAAACGATGCTCCGAAGAACGAATTGATCCGTCAGTTCAAAGAGCACGGCAATGCGGTTTTGGTTGGTTCTATGAGTTTCTGGGAAGGTGTGGACATTAAAGGCGAAGCACTTTCGATGGTCATTATTGATAAGATTCCGTTCCCGCCGCCGGATGATCCGGTTATTAAAGGCAAGACTAATTGGCTTAAGAGTCAGAATAGAAATCACTTCCGGGAACTTTTCCTTCCCGAAGCGATTACTCTGTTAAAACAGGGAGCCGGGCGTCTTATTCGAGATCGGAACGACCGAGGCATGCTTATTATTTGCGATAAGCGTCTTCTGACTAAGAGCTATGGCTCAATGATTTGGAACAGCCTTCCTGATTTTGCCCGTACTGCAAGACTAGAGAACGCACTTGCATTTCTCGAAGAAATGAATCTCGAGAAACAGGACAAAATCGCTGAAGTTAAGCTTTAAGCTTTACTCGGGTTTTCCTTTGATTTGACAGCTTTTCCAACGTGCGGCCATGTCGTCAGTCTTTGATTTGGCCGGATAAGTTTCGTAGCCGCAAAGAATACGGGCGGCTTTATCCTGAGGTCTTTGACCTGTTAAGTTGGCTTCAACCGTGAAAGGTTTGTCGTTGGCGTCAGGATGCAGTTCGCTGAAGTGCAGAGTGATTTCTTTGCTCGGTTTTGGCTTCAGACATTCTTCCAGGACGGCTCGCACTTTGTATTCTTCCTGATGAGTGTCTTTGGCAAAATAGCGGAGCATGACTAGTTCGCCCCAGTCTTTGCCGGCATGATGAATGCGTCTGCGGCTCTCGTTTTTAATCCAATCGATGTACTCAGGCGTTTCGGAACAAGTACGCCAGTCACCGGGATATTGGAGCTGTGATAAAAAGAAGGGTACGCCTTTGGCTTCAACGGCTTCATCGGCAAGATAATTGAGATCCTCGCACGTCATTTCCTGAGGATTCTGCGGGACTGTTCGGCAGCCGGTCATGGCGACAGCCGCCGAAATGATAAAGGGAATAGAAATAAGGGCCTTGACGTTAACCTTCATCAACAATCCTAAGAGAAATTACTGCGGGGCCTCCACTTGCGGTGCCTGAATAACGTGCTGCACAGTCTTCTTGGAGGGACGATTTTTATTGGCCTCAATAATACGCTCAATGTCTTTGACTTTACCTTCCATTCCGAGCGCTTTGTAACTGTCTTTCATAATTTGTAATGCTTCTTCAGCTTGGTCGGTGCTTTGGAAGTCGTTTAGCACGGTTTGGCAGCGGTTGATGGCCGCAATATATGCATGCCGCTTGTAGTAATACATTGCAGTATTGATTTCATACTGTGCCTGCGCATGAATCAATTCATACATGCGTTCTCTGGCGTCATTGGCATAACGGCTGTGCGGGAAACGTTCAACCAATTCTTTGAAAATATCGAACGCATCTCTGGCAGCTTGAGCATCTCGTTTGGAGAGGTCTTGTTTTGTCAGCCAATTCATCCATCCGTCATCTTCGTCCAATGTAGCAACGCCTTTGATGTACATTGCGTAAGGGGAGAGAGGATGATCAGGATACTGTCTAAGGAAACGATCGCAGGCAATAATGGCCTGTGACATTTCTCTTTCACGGAAATAAGAGTAAGCAGTCTCAATCTGAGCTTGCTGGGCATACTTGCCGAACGGGTAGCGTGCTTCCAATTTTTGGTAGTAGTCGCGGGCCGTTTCCCAGTTGCCTTCATTCAGATTGTCTCTGCCCTCAACATATAACTTGTCCGCAGACCAGCCTTCAGTCGGATCCTCAATGGAATTAAGCCAACTGCATGAAGCAGTGGTTAGAATAACGGAACCCATCGCAATCGTTAAGAGAGTGCGCTTAAAAGTTGATTTTAAGGATGACATATGTCAGAACCACATAATAATTTTAGTTCCTTGGATTATAGCCAGTACGAGGAGGATGTCGAGGAGCTCGAACAAGAAACCGACAAAAAATTCTCTTTTGTCGTCTCTATAGAAGAAGACGGAGAACGTATTGATAAGGTTTTGAGTTCCCGCTATCCGGATTTTTCACGCTCACGGCTTAAAACCGTCATCGAAGAAGGGGACGTTTTAGTTGACGGTGAAAGTGTTTCCAAGCCCAAACAAAAGCTGCTTTTAGGCCAGCAGGTTGACGTTACGGTTAAAAGCCGTCCGGAGGACTGTCCGTTTACACCGACTCCGATGGATTTAGACATTGTCTACGAGGACGATTCAATCCTCGTCATCAATAAGCCGGCAGGTTTAGTTGTTCACCCGGCAACGGGCCACTGGAATGATACGTTGGTTAACGGCCTGCTTGCCTATAACGAATCTTTCTCTAAACTACCGAGAGCCGGTGTAGTCCATCGTTTGGACAGAGAAACTTCCGGTTTAATGGTGGTTGCTAAAACTGAACAAGCCCAACTGAGCTTAGTTAAACAGCTCCAAGAAAGAACCGTAAAAAGAGAGTATTGGGCTTTGACACGAGGACGCGCTCCTGTCGATAAAATTATTGATGCTTCAATCGAACGAGACCCGCGAAACCCGATTAAGTTTGTTGTCGGTAAGTCTGCACGGGCCAAGCACGCTCTTACCCGAGAAAAACTCGTTCAGTTTACTGAAGTCAACGGCAAGCCTTACTCTTGGGTTGCCTGCCGCCTGCAGACCGGCAGAACGCACCAAATCAGAGTTCATATGGAATCCATCGGGTTCCCGTTGATCGGAGATCCTTTGTATCGTAATAGACTTCCGGTTCCGAAAGATGATGGAACTAAGGTCTCGCAGTTTAATCGCCAAGCATTGCACGCCAGCAGGTTAGGGCTTGTTCATCCGGTCACCGGGGAGGTGATGGAATGGTTTGCCGAGCCGCCGCAGGACTTTACCGATGTGATGGATGAATTAGGATTTGGCCCTTGGGACAGACCGACGGAAGTTTTCGGCGATCCGGTTGTTGTCTTGGATCCCGAAGCCGATGAATTCGCACCGAACGAAGAAGCCGTGGGACGTATTTCCTCCTGGGATGATTTTGATTTCGGAGACGAAGAAGATACAACTGATTATTCCGTCTGGAAAATAGAAAAGAGAAAGGACTAAAGTTCTATGAGTAATTTTCAAAAACCTTCGATTGAACTGATCGAGCCAAATTGGCCCGCTCCGGGCAACGTTAAAGCTTTTTTCACTTCCAGAAACGGAGGAGTTTCTGCCGGTGCTTACGGCGGTGCTGACGGATTTAACGGTTTGAATTTAGGAAAACATGTCGGCGACAGTCCCTACTGTGTCAGAAAAAATCGTGAAATCGTAGAAAGTCTCGGATGCAAGGATCTGAGGTTCCTTAATCAAGTTCACTCCGCAAGAGTGTTGGAAGCCGATGAAATTGTCTCTGACGCCGAAGATGCGGATGCATGTTTTACAACTAAACCCAATATCGGATGTGTTGTAATGACCGCAGATTGTCTGCCGATTCTTTTGTGTTCAAAAGACGGAGAGATCGTTTGTGCCTGCCACGCCGGTTGGAAAGGATTGGCCGCAGGCGTGATTCAAGAATCCGTCAGGAAAATGAAGGAAAAGTTAAGTTCTCCCTCGATCGAAATCATGGCTTGGATTGGTCCGTGCCTCGATGCCGAGAATTTTGTGGTCCAGCAGGATGTTAAAGACATCTTTTTGAAGAGCGAATTGGCTCCCTTTGCCGATAAATACTTTATTCCGGATCAGAAAGGTTTTCTTTTGAATTTCTCGGGTTTAGCCTCCGAAACCCTTAAACTTGCAGGCGTAAACGAAGTCTATGATTCGGGATTAAGTACATACGGTGATCCCGATAGATTTTATAGTTATAGGCGAGATAAAGTAACGGGAAGACATGGCGCAGTCATCTACAAACAATAAGACCGCAAACCAGGAAGATTTTCAAGAATTCCAATGGTATTACGTTCAGCCAGCCTTTAAGCAGCTGAAATTTGTTGACTGGGCTTTGGGAACTGCAGCGTTTGTCGGCGCTGTGGCCTTTTTATATGCAGTCGATCCTGACCTGATGTTAGATAGCCCTTGGGTTCTCGTGATTTTGCCTTTTTTGGCATTTCTTATCTGCGCGATTATTTTGATCCTTAAGCCGCACCGTCAAATCTTTTATCGAATTGACAAATTCGGCGTTTATTCCGAATTCAGACAATCGGCTTGCCCGCTCTATACTGAGGTAGATCTGGTAATCAGTCTTTTTTTATCTTTGTTCGGAGTTCGTCATAACTTTTATATGAACAAACACTCTTCTCGTAGTAGAGAATTCGAATGGAAAGATATTGTTTCCGTCCGAGCAAATCCTAATCTCAACAAGATTGTCGTACAGGCCGGTCTGAAGGGAAAGCTCTATCTGTTCACGACCCAGAATGAATTTAAACAAGTGCTCACGTTAGTTGAGCAATACGTTGCACAAAGCAGGACTAACTATGATTAAGAAATTATCAATTGTCTTATTTACACTTGGAATTTGTATGAGCGCACAGGCCGGAGAATATATTTTGGATGTCAGATCTTTGCCTGAAGTTAATCAGACAGGGAAGATTGAGGGTGCTCTCGTCGATGACTACTATTCTCCTGATTTTTTGCAGAAGTTTAAGAGTTTCAATATCAAGCCGGACGACACCGTCTTGGTTTATTGCCGTTCCGGCAGACGTGCCGAAGCCGTTAAGGACATCCTTGAGAAGAACGGATACAAAAATGTTAAGAACTTAGGAGGTTATGAAGACGCCGCCAAGACCCTTAATAAACCATTAGTAAAGTAACTTATAAATGACAAGAAGAATCCCCCGCATTGGTTTTGTCTCTTTAGGCTGCCCTAAAAACTTGGTAGACAGTCAAAGAATTGTCACGGTTCTCCGCGCTGAAGGCTACGCTATCGGTTCCACTTACCAAGATTCTGATTTGGTAATCGTCAATACTTGCGGCTTTATTGATTCAGCGGTTCAAGAGTCTCTAGAAGCTATTCAAGAGGCTTTGGCGGAAAACGGTAAAGTTATCGTCACGGGCTGTTTAGGCAGTAAGAAAACCGAAGAAGGCAACTTTGTTGCGCTCAGGTTCCCTAAATTGTTGGGAGTAACGGGCCCGGAAGAAACCGACAAAGTGTTGGCTATGGTTCATGAAAATCTTCCTCCCCCGCATGAAGCGTTTGACAGTTTAGTTCCCGGCGGCGGAATTCTTTTAACGCCGAAGCATTATGCGTATTTGAAAATATCGGAAGGATGCAATCATCATTGCTCTTTCTGTATCATCCCGTCTCTTCGCGGAAAATTAGTCTCCAGACCAATCGGCTCTATTCTTCGTGAGGCCGAGAATTTGGTTAAAGATGGTGTTAAAGAGTTAATCGTGATTGCTCAGGATACTGCCGCCTACGGGGTCGATGTTAAATATAAATTGGACTTTATCGGCGGACGAGCCGTTAAAACCAAAATTAATGTGCTTTTCGAAGAGCTTGCCAAGCTTGGAGTTTGGGTAAGGCCGCATTATGTTTATCCCTATCCTTCCGTAGACGAGTGGGTCGGCTTGATGTCGGAAAAGAAAATTCTTCCTTATCTGGATGTTCCGTTTCAGCATGCCCATCCTCGCGTACTGAAAGCAATGAAAAGACCGGGCAGCGAAAAGAACTTGGAAAGAATTGAAGCATGGAGAAAGATTTGTCCTGAAATAGCCATTCGTTCCACCTTCATTACCGGTTTCCCGGGTGAAACGGAAGAAGAGTTCGAGTATCTCCTCGATTTCTTAAAAGAAGCCAAATTGGATTGTGTCGGCGCTTTTGCCTATTCACCGATTGAAGGGGCTGCCGCTAATGAACTGCCCGGTGCTTTGCCGCAAGAAGTTAGAGAAGAGAGACGCGAAAGATTGATGGCGCTTCAGGCGGATATTTCCAGAGAAGTTCAGAAGAAGCACGTCGGAAAGACACTTAAGGTCCTCGTAGATGAATACGATGAGGAAAATGATGTGGCTGTCGCTCGTTCTGAATTCCAGGCTCCGGAAATTGACGGTGTTACTTACATTGAAGGAAAGCCGGAAGTTAAACCAGGAGACATGGTTGAAGTCGTAGTCGAGGATTCAGATGATTTCGACTTGTACGCATCGTTGAAAAAATAAAGTATTCTCGGGCAGAAAGATTTTGGAGGAACTTTTCTTTACCTTCGGCATTCCTCAGGATTTTAAAGGTGATAAGGCGTGAGATGGTTTTTCGAAACTACTTTCGGCTTCTTCTTTCGATTTGTTTATGAGTGCCGACCAAGCAAGGTAAAAGTATTTTCTTCTCTTCTGAATGATTCTGATAGCTGTGATTAGACAATGCATAGAAAGCCCAATAAGGCGGCAGAACACTTGTATTTAACAAAAAATTCTAAGGGGGCTTTGCGAGACAGAAGCTCTTTTTCAAACTCTTTATCTTCTCCCACAGTAACGTCATAAATATATTCTTTCATCTGCTCATCAAGCCGTGAAAGGGCCTCTTCAACAGTTTTACCTTGTGCGGCAACGCCAAAATCCAAAGACATTAAGGCCCAGTGGTCATCATGTTTTTCACCGTACATTCTTACTAAAAAGAGGCCGTCTCTAACCATTTTTGAAGTTCCTGTAGTTGAGCCGAGTATGACATCAGAAAGGAATGGTCAGGTGCTCTAAGATGTATTTCTGGGAGGGCCTGAGGCTGTACAAGGACTTAAGCATCTAAGAAAGCCATCATCTCTTTATACGTTTTAAAAGGTCCATAGACATCTTCACCTCGAAGAGCTTTTTCAATGGTTTCTCTAGTTTCTTTATTAGGCGTGTGACGGCGCTCGGCGTGAGTTTTTGTTTTATTTAGTCCAGCAGGTTTTGCCTCAAAGGCAAGTTTACGGTACGGAGGTGTGCAGATACTCGGCATTCCTAAAGATGGAAAGCTTGCACTTGTCATAAAATGCATAGTCATATCCTTACTCATAAGTACTCCTACAGGAACTGAATTATACCGACGTACGTTCCTTCAGCAGTTTTTTTTCTCCTCTAACCTCGGTACTAAAAATCTCTTACCTGCCTACCAAGGAAACATAGTGAAAATGCGAGAGACGATGGGACTGCAAACAATGACGATGCCAGCAAGAATGCCACCCTCTTATATACAAAATGTAGAGAAATACCGGAGAAAGGTCAATCATGCTTCTCTTGCCGTGAGGATGTTTACTACCAGCGAGGTGCTTCGCATTACTAAAAAATAATTTAGGACAAGGAATTTAAGTTCGGAGAGTATGTTTTCGAGCTTATCTCCGCCTAATTATTTTGGTGTCGTAAGTTAAATTATTTAGTTGAAAGAACAGTCTGTTCTTTGACGGTTTTCAAAGAGTACGGACTGCTGATGACTTGGTAGTCGTTGCGGTAGGTTCGGGCAATTAAATAAGCAATGGTCAAATAAAACACAGCCAGGCCAAATAAGTGGAGCAAGTGAGGCATGATTTGTCCAATTGAGGCACCGGCTTGCGACGCTCTCAGCATGGCATGTACTGCCGGTGTGGACGGAATAAAGAAGGCGATCATATTGATGTAGTTTGGAATGTTTTGCAGCGGGAACAAATCGCCGGTAATAAATACGCAGGGCAGAGAAGTTAGAACGACGGCCTGTACGGCGTAGTTTGTCCGTTTAAACGCAAAAGCTACTACTAATGCTAAAGCACACACTGCCATGGATAAAAAGACACAGGCAGCTAATGTTGCCGGAATATTCTGGAACGAATTTATGCCGTGCCAAGCAAAGGATGCTCCTTCAAGAAACAGCGTCCAGAAAAGCAGAATGCAGAAGAACGGAAGATAAAGAGCAAACAGATATGGAAGACTTTGTATGGCTCGAACTAAAGGGAAGGGCATCTGCTTGGCGCAGAACCATTCATTAATGAGTGTTCCTACCCCGGCTAAAGTTACCGTCTGGAAAATAATGCAGAATACGATTGGTACCGCAAAGTTCAAGTATCCCGAGACCGTGTTGTACATTGGTTGGAATATCACTGCAGGCGGTTTATTTGCACTTGCTGCAATCGTACTGATGGGGACTCCCTGCTTAATCAATTGTGCGGCAATCGCAGCCGAAGCTATCTCCTGTAAGGGCCCCGCAGCCCCTGCTATAGAGGAGCGAGCTTTCACAATAAACGCTCCGTTCGAAACTAATTCCAAGGCCGTGGGAACGCCGGTAATAGCGTCTTTCATAAAGCCGTTTGGAATGGTGATTAGCGTCGTAAATTTTCCGTTTTTTAAATCCCGAATCGCTGTCTCAGGATTGTTGGTGACGCCTTTTACATCTATTTGAGAAACAGCTTGTAAACCTCGGGTAAGCTCTCTCGAAACCGGAGTGTTGTCCAAATCAACCACCACAGCGGAGATATGATCCGGAAGCTGAGCCGTATACGGCCAAGCGTAGTAAAAAGAATAGAAGAAAATCGCGACTAAGAAGAACGAAAAGCAGGAGAGGTTGGTAAGGCTCTCCTTAACGGTTTCTACAAAACAGTCGGTCCATCCGCAAGATTTCATGAGGACCTCTTCTTTTTTAAAATTGAGAGAAGGCTGACGGGATCTGCCTCGAGATTTTTTTCTTTGCGGAAATATTTTCTTTTCAGCAAAGGAATGCCGAAAATCAGCGGAATTATGATGAGCAGACCTAAGCAGGTAAAAATTTCGCCCATGTCGCGGACATTCGCACCCATTACCCATTGCTGAGATTGTCCCTCGATAAACCAGGTAAGGGGAAGAAGCTTGGCAAAGAATTGAACTACCGGGCCCATAGAGTCCATCGGAATTGAAAAGCCTGTAAACGGAAGGGCGGGAGCCGCATAACCGGATGCCACAACCAATGCAAATCGCCAAGTTGGAGCAATGGCGCAGACAAGAACGGCAGACCCCAAGAAAGCCGCTAAGCACATTAAAGCCGAAGCAAACCAAACAAATAGAGAACCGCTTGGGGCCCATCCCCCTTGGCCGGCAAACAAAGCCAGATACCAAAGAATAATAAGAGAGTAAATAAAGTAATGAGGAGCAAGCTTTCCAACTAAAGCCGCGGTAATACTGTTGTCCGCATTATCCAGCCAGTCCTTGATGGTTTTGCGGTAGTCCTCTCTGATAATGGCAGTCACGAAGCAAAACATCGAGCCAAGAAACAAAACGCCCGGGATTAAATTGCTTCCCAAGAAAGCATTGAAATTCATTCCCATGTTTCCGAGAGCATAGAAATCGGAATGAACTACTTCAACTAAACGTTTTGCGCCATCGGGCCCGATTCCGGTTGCTAACGAAGACTTTGCAGTTTGCTGAAGTTTGAGAGCCGACATTAGGCCGGCGACATCACCCTGAAGGCCTCCGGCAACGGCATAGCGGTTCTCATCCAAATAAACGGAAATAGAGGAGCCTCGGCCTGAAAGCGTGTCTTTCATGTAGCCGAATGGAATGGAGATAATGCCGTAAACCGTTCCCTTTTTAAGTTCTTCCAAGGCTTCTGCTTGCGTGTTGACGGCCAAAGGTTTGATGGCGCGGATAGAAGACAATTCCAAAGCAACTTGGCGTGAGACGCTCGTGTTGTCATTATCGACCATAGCCACGGGGACCTGTTCGATTACGCCTCTTCCTAACAGTCCCCAGACGACAAGCATCCAGACCAAAGGAAAAACAAACGTCACCAGCACTTCTCCGGGATTTTTAACAAGACACTTAATTTCCCGGAAAGTGGTGCGGGTTACGGCGTTAAGCCACGCAATAGGAGAGAGCATAAGCGGCTACTTTTGGACTAAAACACTCATGCCGGGACGTAGGCCGTCCACTTTTGTCATAGGACGAGCGCGTACCTCAAACGTTCTCATATCGTACCCGGAGTCTTGGCGTGTACTTCTCCATGTGGCATAGTTTGCTCGCGGACTGATGTAGTAGATCTTATAGTCAATCTCTTTATCACCGAGTGCAGGGACGGTCGCATGAAGAATTCTGCCGATTTCAATCCCCGGCATCTGCGCTTCACGGATATTGAATGTCGCATACTGATCATTGAGGTTAACTAAAGTAACGATTGGATAGCCGGCTGCGGCTAATTCTCCGTCAGTGAAGATAATCTTCTCAACTTGTGCGTCAATCGGAGAGTAGAGTGTCTTACTCTCTGTCAAAGACTTTACTTGTTCAACTCCGGCTGCCGCTTCTGAAGTTAAATCGGCAACGGCATTCTTTTCTTGCTGACGGGCACCGATTTCAGCGATGTCATATTGCTGTTTAGCAGCTAATGCTTGTTGAGTCGCAGCCGTCCAATTGGTTTTAACTTCGTCGTAGCGCTGAGCGGATACTAAGCCGTCTTTATATAAAGCGGCGATACGGTTGTAAGTCTTGCGAGCTAACTCTTCGGCGGCAACTGCTCTTTGCCATTCTGCCTTAGCGGCTTCTTTTTCTTGCGGTCTTGCGCCTTCATCAACAAGGCTTTGCTTTTGTTTTGCAGCCCGCTCTTGAGCTTCTACTTGCGCAAGTTTGGCTTCTAGTTCGGGGAGATGCATTTCAACCACAGGCTGCCCGGCAGTTACAAAGTCACCTTCCTGAATAAGTATTTTTTGAACTCTGCCCGGAACTTTAGAGGAGACGCTGACCGTACGGGATTCCATCTGGCCCTGAAGCGGAGGTTTGGGCGGGAAGGCCGCTTGATAAATGCCCCAAACAATAAAAGTAACTAGGGCAATTAAAAGTACAAGGAGAAGAATAGTTCCGAAACGTAAAGATTTCTTTTCATCGGTTTCTATCTCCTGCTGAAAGTTGTTGGAAGGATTTTCTGCGGAAGTATTATTCTTGTTTTGTTCTGTCATGTTATTGCTCAACTATAACGTTCTTGTCGTTTACCGCATTCATAAAGTCTGCCATTTTTCCGGCGATTGCATGAAGCATTGCATAATTTGAGACAAATTCAAAGGCCGCGAGACGGCGCCCTACCTCAGCTTTAAGAAGCTGAGAACGAGCCTCAGTCACATCAAGAGCTGTATTTAAGCCCTCATCAAAACCTTTATTTTTTAGCTGCAGATTTTCTCTGGCCAATGTAACGGTAGAGGCACTGAGCTTGTATTGGTCAATCGCATTTTGAGTCTTCAGCCAAGCAACTTCAATGGCTGTTCTGACAGCGTTGACTGCTTCGGCTTTGCCGGCTTCTGCTTGTTCTAAAGTGGCTTCCGCGCTTCTGACTGAGGCTCTTCGGTCTTTGGCGTCCCAAAGTGTGAAATTAACACCAACTCCGGCAATCCAATTCGGTTCCACTAAGGTCTGGTAATGCTTAATAAAGTTATATTGACCGAATGCAAAAACTTGCGGTGCCCATGCACTTTTAGCTGCCTTAATGCCTTCGTTAGCTTGATTCGCCTGAGCTTGAATAACGGCTAGCTGAGGGTTGGAAGCCAGAGCCGTGTCAACCCAGTACTTAAGAGGCTTCATCGGACCCTTAAGAACAAAGAGCGGGGTAGTCAATTTACCGAACTGCTCATCTCTCAAAAGCCGGGAAAGCTGAAGCGTGGCGACTTTGACATTATCTTTTGCTTTTAAGTATTCGCGGTGCGTGTTGTCTCGAGAGACCTGGACTGACATTCTCTCGACTTTGCTGATCATGCCCTGTTTTTCGAATTTCAAGGCTTTTTGAAGTTCTTTATTTTGTTGATCCAGCATGGCCTTCTGCAGTTTTTCTACAGAAACCGCCAGTTGGAGACCGAAATAATAGCCCGCCAATTGTGCATCAAGTTCTTCGGAAGTCAGATGTTTACTGGCAATAGCTTCATCTACAGCATATTTGCTTGCTTCTTGGGCCGCGGTGATTTTGCCGCCTGTATAAATCGGCCAAGTTGCCGTTGCAGCGGCACGAGGACCGTTTAATGAATACTTTTCATCCAGTCCGATAGGAATGGAGCCCAGCATAGGCAGAGAAATATCTTTATGAATATCGATTTTCTTTTGGCCGGCGATTTGAACGGCCTGAACACTGACAGTTGGACCGCCTAAAGTCTTGATTGATTCTCGAGCTTCTTCTTTGCTTCGTACCGCGGCTGAGCTTGCTTTCAGCTTATCACTTCTCTCATATAACCAGGTTCTTGCCACTGGGAAACTTAAGGGAAGTTTCTCTTGGGCAAAAGAACCGGCTGTAACGACAGTTCTGTCGGCAGCAAATGCAGGCTGCATTAGAGCAGCAATCAAAATGGCTAATAATGAACAACGCATTTAAGGGATATAAGGGAAATCTCTAGTGGGCAAATAATATCATTTTTTACATTTCCATGACGAAATCGTGATGATTTTGGGCGTAGTCCATAAATGGCGGAGGAATAGAAGAAGTTAGCGGAAATAGATAGAAATTAATAACTTTTAAATATTTGGCAAGACTAATTTTTGACATTTAGAGTTTGTCAAACGTATTCTTCCCAAGAAGTTGATTTTCCTATCAGGCTGCTAGTCTCCTAATAACAAATCTCGAAGCTTCAAAGAAGCTTTCAAGATTTAAAAATTCTGCGCAGAAATCCACAGATGAGTAAGTGGTGCTTTTTGTAGAGTTTGATTCTGGATTTTCTTATAAGCCCGGAGTGTCAACGGGTCATGGCCTCCCCAACAGGAATCGAACCTGTACTTCAGTCTTAGGAGGACCGCGTTGTATCCATTCAACTATGGGGAGCCAAGTCTCGCAATTCTAACCGAATTTCTAGGCGTCTGTAAATTTGATTTGGAGGTAAAATAACGGGTTCGAAAGTAGTTGACCGTAACCACTTCCTTTAAAGCATGGCAGAAGAAATTAATAAGACAAACCAAGATTATTCCGAGTCTTCCATTAGAGTTCTGAAGGGACTTGAGCCGGTAAAGCAGCGGCCGGGAATGTATACCTTAACCGACAATCCGCTGCACATCATCCAGGAAGTTATTGATAACGCTAGTGATGAAGTGCTCGCCGGTTTCGGTACTAAGATTATTTTGACTCAGCACGCTGACGGTTCGGTTTCGGTAGAAGATGACGGCCGAGGAATTCCTATCGGTATCCACCCGGAAGAAAAATGTTCGGTAGTCGAAGTAGTCTTTACTCGCCTGCATGCCGGCGGTAAATTCAATAAGACCAGCGGCGGAGCATACTCATTCTCCGGCGGTTTGCACGGCGTCGGTGTTTCCGTTACTAATGCATTATCCGACAAGTTGGAAGTTACTGTCTGGCGTGAGGGACTCGAAAGCACGATAGTTTTCGAAAACGGATACGTCGTTCAAAGTCTTGTCAGCGTTAAATCTCCTCGACTAAAGAAAGAAACCGGAACCAGAGTGCGTTGCTGGCCGAACCCTAAATATTTTGATTCGGCAAAAATTCCCACAGAAGCCTTGGTCAGACTGCTCAGAAGTAAAGCGGTTTTGCTTCCCGGCTGTGAGGTGGTCTACAACAACGAAGAAAAAGATATTCACCAGCGTTGGAAATATAACGGCGGCTTAAGAGAATACCTCTTAGAGCAGCTTGATCAGCCGCCTGAAATTCGTCCCTTCGAAGCAGAAGGATTTGCTGCAGACGATGATGAAAATTTCTCTGCCGGTGAAGGTGCCAGCTGGGTGGTGGTATGGACTGAAGAAGGTCGCTTAGAAAGAGAAAGCTTCGTTAACTTGATTCCTACCCCGCAGGGCGGAACTCATGAAGCAGGCCTCAAGGACGGTATCTTTCAAGCCTTGAAGTCGTTTATCGAACAGCATGGCCTCTCTCAGAAAGGCGTAAAACTTATCGGCGACGATATTTTCACGCGTGCAAGTTTTGTATTGAACGCTAAGGTCTTGGATCCACAATTCCAAGGTCAGGTTAAAGAAAAGTTAATCAGCCGCGATGCACTAAAGCTCGTTTCTGCTTTCGTTCGTCCTCAAATGGAATTTTGGCTTAACAGCCACATTGAAGACGGCAAGAAGTTAGCTGAGTTGGTTATTAAACAAGCTCAGGTTCGTCAAAAGTCCGTCACGAAAGTCGCTAAGAGAAAAGGCTCATCCGTTGCCGTTCTTCCCGGCAAACTGACTGATTGCTTGAGTGAAGATATTTCTCGAAACGAACTATTCCTGGTAGAAGGTGATTCCGCCGGCGGTTCGGCCAAGAAGGCTCGCGATAAAGAGTTCCAAGCGATTTTGCCTTTAAGAGGAAAGGTTTTAAATACGTGGGAAGTGGATCGCAATCTTCTTTTCGGCAATAAAGAAATTCATGATATTTCAGTGGCCATCGGAGTAGATCCTCACGGTCCGGACGATAATCCGAATTTGTCTTCTCTAAGATACGGCAAAATTTGCTTTATGGCCGATGCTGACGTTGACGGCTCTCATATTGAAGTGCTGCTGACGGCTCTTTTCTATAAGCATTTCCCGAAGCTGATTGATGAAGGGCATGTGTATATCGCAGTCTCTCCGCTCTTTAAGGTCATCGTTCCGAAGATTGGAAGACAGAAAGAGAGAAGAATTTATTGCTTGGACGAAGCAGAATTAAATAAGACTTTAGAGAAGCTCAAGAAAGAAAAGGTTCCTGAAAGCAAAATCGAAATTTCTCGCTTCAAAGGTCTTGGCGAAATGAACGAAAAAGAGCTCAAGGAAACTTCCCTGGATCCTGAAACAAGACGCTTATTGCCCTTGAGTCTGGGTGGCATCAGCAGAGAGCTCACAACATCTGCCATGAATATTCTGATGGCAGCAAAAGAGGCTGAATCCAGAAGACGCTGGATTGAACGCCATGGTGATCAATTTGAACCGGATATCTAATCATGGCATCAACAGATAAAAATAATTCAAAGAGCAAAAAGAAGGCTGATAAAGAGCTGATAGCCAATGTCATTGAGGTTAAGGAAGAAGACATTCCGGACAATGGAAGCGGTTTCCTCTTCGATTTCGAAGATGAAGCTGAACATCCTGAAACTGAGCCTCAAGAGTCTCAGACAGCCGTTGAAGAAGTAGCCCAAGAGACACCAGTCATCGAAGAAGAAATGACCAAGGAAGAAGAAAAAACAGAAGAAGTGCAGTCTCTCAAGGAAGATATCAAAGAAACGGAAATCTCCTCGGCAGACGGCACTGAAGAATTAAAAGACTTTGAAGCCGAAACCTCTGACCCCGAAGCTTTGGAAGAAGTCGATAAGACTCTCGGAGAGGTTTCTATAGTCCCGACTAATGATCCGACGGATATTGTTGAGCAAGCTCTAACCAATGATGATGACGGCGGTGACAAATTAACGGTAGCTTATTTTGCCAGCCGCGCTTACTTGGAATACGCTATTTCCGTGGTTAAAGGCAGAGCTCTTCCTGAAGTATCGGACGGACAAAAGCCGGTACAGAGAAGAATTCTCTATGCCATGAGAAGAATGGGGCTCGTAGCTGAAGCTAAGCAAGTCAAGAGCGCTCGTATCGTAGGTGACGTCCTCGGTAAATTTCATCCTCACGGCGATGTGGCAGCATACGATGCTATGGTCCGTATGGCTCAGGATTTCACCATGCGCTACCCTTTGGTCCACGGTGAAGGAAACTTCGGTTCGCAGGACGGCGACAGCCCGGCCCATATGCGTTATACGGAAGCAAAACTGAGTAAGTACTCGGAGCTGCTTCTCGAAGAAATTGATGAGGGTGGAACCAAGTTTGTTCCGAACTATGACGGCGCCTTTAAAGAACCGGTTACGTTGCCTGCTCGTCTGCCGTTCATTTTGCTTAACGGCGCCAGCGGTATTGCCGTCGGTATGGCTACGGAAATTCCTCCGCATAGCTTGGTTGAAGTTGCTAATGCTGCCGAAGCGGTTATTAAGAACCCAAAGATTACTTTGGATGAATTGATGCAGTTTATCCCCGGACCTGATTTCCCGGGCGGCGCTCAAATTATTTCTTCGGAAAAAGATATCAAGAACGCTTATTCCACCGGCTACGGTTCTCTTCTTCTGCGAGCACGCTATGAGTTCGAAGAACTTGCCCGAGGCCAATGGCAATTAGTCGTAACCGAACTGCCTTATAAGGTAGGCGCAGCTAAGGTTCTTGCAGAACTGGATTCTTTGACAAATCCGAAAGCCCCGGCAGGCAAAAAGACACTGTCGGCTAAACAGCAGCAGGATAAAGCTCTCCTTTTGAGTATCTTAGATACCGTAAGAGATGAATCCGATACGGATAATCCGGTAAGAATCGTATTTGAACCGAAATCCAAGACAGTCGACAGAAATGAGTTCGTCAACATCTTATTCTCCAAGACAAGTCTCGAGTGCGGATGTAAATTCAACTTGGTTGCTATCGGCATTGACGGTAAGCCACGACAAAAAGGACTGGTTGAAATACTTTCCGAATGGTGCACTTTCAGGCTCGGAACCGTTCTCAAACGTTCTCAGACACGCTTGAACGATGTCCAAGGCAGAATCCATGTCTTAGAAGGCCGAATGCTGATTATCGTCAATATCGAAGAAGTCATTCGACTGATTCGTGAGGCAAAAGATCCTAAAGCTGCTTTAATGAAGACCTTTGGTTTGACGGATGCACAAGCCGAAGACATCTTGGAATTGAAATTAAGACAGTTGGCAAATCTTGATGAAATTAAGCTTCAAAAAGAAATTGACCAGCTGAAGTCTGAAGAAGCCGCTTTGTTGGATGTCATCAATAATGATTCCAAACTTAGAGCCTTGGTCTGCAAAGAAATCAGAAGCGATGCCAAGAAGTACGGAGATGAAAGAAGAACCTTAATTGAACAGGCTCAAACCGCAACTCTCGTCAAGAAAGTTGCCGATGAACCTGTCACTGTCATTATTAGTGAAAAAGGTTTCTTGAGAGCCCGAACAGGCCACGGTTGTGATGCTGCTAATCTCTCGTTCAAACTTGGAGATTCTCTAAAGGCGTCTTTCGAATGCCGTACCGTTGATAATTTGATTGTGATGGCTCACAGCGGACGAGTTTATTCCGTACCGGTGTCTCAGCTGCCTAACGGCCGAGGAGACGGTGTGCATGTGAGTGCTTTTGTCCAGTTCCAGGATAAAGATGCCCCCTTCAGCTATGTCTGCGGAGATTCTGATTTCAAAGTTCTTTTGGCCAGCAGTGACGGTTATGGGTTCTGGTGCAAACTTGGAGACATGGTTTCTCGTCAGAAGAGCGGCAAGACGTTCTTTACGCTTAATGACGAAACAGTCAAGCCTCTGCCGTTGAGAATGTTTACCGACGCACAGACTTTAGTTTCCGTTTTGACTCAAGCCGGAAGATTCTTAGATTTTGAAATCGATGAATTGAGAAGTTTGCCCAACGGCGGCCGAGGTGTTGCTCTTATTTCTTTGGCTGAAGGCGACCGGTTGGTTGCCGCTTTACCGTCTTCTTCCAAGGGTGTGATTGCTTGCGGCTTAGGCCGAGGAAACAAAGAACAAACTTATCCGATCGGACCGCGCCTAATTGAAACCTTCAAGATGAAGCGGGCAAGAAAAGGAAAACAACTTCCGAACAAGTGGAATTACTACGATCTGCTTCCTTCTAAGTTTGACGAGAAGCTAGAGGTTCCGGGTGCCAACGAAGGCGAGGGCGGCGTTTCCGAGAACACCCAGACCAGAGCCGATGAGAAACCGACTGTCTCTGCTGTTTCAAATGCACAGACTGTGTCTGAGAAGGAGGAGAAGGAAACTGGCAAAACTGATGCAGATAGACAGCTCGAGGATTTTGTTTTGACTTCTGAAGAACAAGGAAACACCGGTCTTTTGTTCTAATATAGTTCAGTCAAATATTTATTAAGACAATGGGCAAGAAGAAAAACTTCTTGCCCATTCAGATTTAGCCTACGACGCTACTTAACTTCCGGTTGCTGCATTTTCTCCTGCAATTCTTCCGAATGTAAAGATATCAGCAATGGCATTTCCGCCGACACGGTTAGACCCGTGAATTCCTCCGGTAATTTCTCCGGCTGCATAAAGACCCGGTATCACTTGACCGTCGCGGTCGATTACCTGAGCTTTAGTGTTAATCTTAGCGCCGCCCATAGTGTGGTGTCTGCACATGCCGATAGGACCTGCGTAGAACGGTGCTTTTACAATCTTGTGGCTCAGCATTAACTCGCTTCTGCCGAGAGGATCTTTCTTGGAATCAACCATTTCGTTGTATTCTTTAATGGTCTGAGCCATTTCCTTCGGAGGCAAGTTAATAAGCTTAGCCAGTTCTTCGATAGTATCGGCTTTGAAAAGAGTACCGTTTTCTAATGCGCGGTGATTCATTTCGTTGTAGTACTCATTGTTCTTGTCGAATCCATCTGCGTCGCAGACCGGAAATACGGTTTGATCCGTTTGGGCCAAAGTTGCATCTCTGATCACATCTCGGCGAGCATCTTCAGCAACGTAACGTTTTCCTTCTTTATTGAGGAAGACAGTGTATTCGATAGCCTGGAAGATGTCGGCGGTGTGCTTGTACCCCGGGGCGGTCCAAGGGATGCACTGGATGTAGTCCATTCCGACCGCTAAGCCATTGATGCCTTGAATTGCTTTAAGGACTTCGCCGGTTGAACCGGGTTGATTTGTTGTATTCAGCTTTGTTAATCTCGGATCAAAGAAAGCGCACATTTCAGGATTTGCTGCAAAGCCGCCGGCAGCTGCAACTACACCTTTGTTAGCTTTCCAGTATTCTTTTTTACCATTTCCTAAGTCAACTTCCACACCAAGGACTCGGCCGGAGTCAGGTTTTTCACGAATAATCGAAGTGACCTTATGAGAAGTTAGGATTGGCAGGCCAATCTTCTTGGCATATTGTGTACAGGCTTTAATATAATCACCGCCGCTTTGACCGACAGGGTTTCTGCAGCGCGGCCAGAGACCGCCGTAGATCTGGTAAATACCGGGTTTAAACTGAACGCCGACTTTTTTCAGCCATTCAACACTTTCAGGAACTTTTTCACAAAGTGTCTTTACCAACTCCGGATCTGCTCTATTGTCACCGGCGGCAAGAGTCTGTTCAGTATGCAGTTGAGGAGAGTCTTTGACTCCAGCTTTTTTGTAGTCAGCTTCAATTGCAGCATTCAAACCTCCGCCGGAAACCATTGTATTTCCGCCGGGCAAAGGTAATTTTTCCAAAACGACGGTATTGGCACCTTTTTCTTTTGCGACAATGCCGGCTGATAAGCCCGCACCTCCGGATCCAATGACGATAACGTCATAGGTCTTGTCCCAGGCTTGAGGAACTGAGCATAAATCAGCAGCGGATGCTAAAGAAGGAAGGGAAGCGAAAGGAGCAATTATCGAGCTTGCTAGAAGCTGTCTTCTATTGATTGTCATATTATTCTCCAGGAATACAGGTCGGGTTTTCTCTCCCGACAGTAACTATTTTAAGTATCAGGTTCCCCTTTTTAAATCCCATATTAAAGGTAACCTCTTACTACCTTCTACCGGGGGATAACGTCTTTTTTGTACTGAGTTGCAGTTCTAAGGTATCTCTGATTTTTATTGCTCCGCCATGATTGTTAATTACTTCTTCAATATTTGAAAAGAATTCGGCTCTAATCGGTTCTTTGATAGCAATGTGATCGGAATAGGTGCTCAAAAGACCAACATATTCTTTTGCAGAAAAGGTTCGAATCCTTCGGAAGAGAAAATAACGGCAGTCCTGAAAGCCGTACTTCTTAGCGGTTTCTGCTTTTACCTTTGCATTTTCTTCTGTGAACCCGCTGAACTTATTTTTCTTGTTTTTCCGGAAAGAATAAAAATACTTATCGTAGAGTCTTCTGAGTTCCGGGCCGAGTTCCGGATTTTCAATGTATGGATCCGGATGGTTAGCAAACTGAGCAAAGATGCCGCCTTCCTTGAGAAGTGAAAAAACTTTCGGGTAACCCAACACTTCAGGAATCCAATGGAATGCCGTTGCGGAGTAAATTAAGTCAAAAGACTCTTTCGGGAGAGATACGTCCTCGAATTTGCCGGAAATTAGGTGCAAGTTTGGATAGTTGGAGAACTTCTCCTTGCAGACGTCAGCAAGATTTATACCCGGCTCGATTGCTGTCAGCTGGCAGCCAACCTCTAAGAAAGGGAGTGTGGCTTGCCCGGTACCGATTCCAATTTCCAAAACCTGACTTGTTGAATTAAGTGAGCACGATGCAAATATTTCACGGTAAAGCTCAGGCACATAGCTAGGACGGAACTTTTCGTAGTTCTGCCCAACAGTATCAAAAGAAGAAGCTAATTCATTAAATGTCATTTTGGATCCGTTGCTGCCTCAGTAGGTTCAGCACTTCTGATAATTGCATATCCAAGTCTTCTCGTGTAAAACTTCTTCATAAAAATGGCCAACTTGCAATCTTCTCTATTCCCAATAACAGACAGTGCTTTTAGTTCCGTTTTGGGGTTTTCCCGTAATATTCTTTTAAGGAGGTGATTACAATTGGTAATTAGATAATCGTGTCAGAGGCAATTATGCGGTGGCAAGGACGAGAAACAAGCAATAACGTTGAAGACAGACGAGGCCAATCCGGATTTGGCGGAGGCATGAACCTACCTAAAGGAAAAATGGGATTGGCTGTACTGGCAGTTGTTCTTGTAGCTGGATACTTCGGCATTGATCTAACGCCCGTCTTAGAATTTGGGTCTGATCCGGCAACTTATTCAAATCAAACATATAAACCGACGGCAGAGGAACAGCAGTTAGCAAATTTCTCCTCCGTTGCCTTGAAGAGCACTGAAGATACTTGGAGTAAGCTCTTTAAGAATTCAGGTAAGAATTATGTGCCTCCTAAAATGGTTCTTTATTCCGGCTCAACTCAAACTGCTTGCGGTTACGGACAAGCTGCTATGGGACCTTTCTACTGTCCGTCTGACAACAAACTCTACGTTGACTTGTCTTTCTATAAAGATATGCAGAGAAACTTAGGCGGAGGCGGAGATTTTGCTCTCGGCTATGTCTTAGCTCATGAAGTCGGCCATCACGTTCAGAACTTATTGGGCATCGCCGACCAAGTCCGCCAAGAACAATCGCGCGTTTCTCAAAAACAAGCTAACCAACTTTCAGTAATGCTTGAGCTTCAAGCAGACTGCTTAGCCGGGGTTTGGGGACACGATATGAATAAACAAGGCATCCTCGAACAGGGTGACCTGGAGAAAGCATTAAGAACAGCTGCGGCAATCGGGGACGACAGACTGCAGAAACAAAGCACGGGAAGGGTAGTGCCGGACAGCTTTACTCATGGCACTTCGGAACAGCGTTACAAATGGTTCAAAGTCGGATTTGATTCCGGCAATCCTGAAATGTGCAATACCTTTAAATCCGGTCTCAGATGATATTTAACTCCAATTGAAATTCCTGGCAAGGTTTTCGAGTTATCTCAACCGGTAAGCATCGCCGAAGTTCTGGCGATGCTTTTTAATAAAAGAGAAGAGTGGACGTGCCACTCTTTTTTTGTGGTATCAGTCTAGTTTTTCCTTGAGCAATTCCCCAAGTGTCTTGATGCCTTCCTCAATTTTTGCTGGAGGAACCGTAACAAAGGACAATCTCATGGAGTTGTATTTTTCCTTTCCAACGGTATAGAAAGCAGAACCCGGAACGAAAGCAACCTTGCGTGCAACGGCTTCTTTCATAAGTTCGTCGGTATTGATGCTTTCCGGGAGCGTTACCCAAATAAACATGCCTCCGTCAGGTTTTGTCCATGTAACTCCCTCTTTCGGAAAATACTTGTCCATGGCTTTAAGCATGTACTCGCATTGGGTTTTATAGATTTCTCTGACGGCCGGAAGGTGTGTTGTCATCAAACCGTCTTCCATGATTTGAGCAGTGATGAGCTGAGTAAAGGTAGAAGTATTCAAATCTACCGCTTGTTTAAGCTGTGTGAGAGGAGCAATAGCTTCCTTCGGACCGACAACATAGCCTAAGCGGAAGCCCGGTGCCAAAACCTTGGAGAAGGTTCCCAAAGAAATGGTTCTTTCCGGTGCGTACAGTCTCATTGACGGAGGCGGTTCTTGGTCGTAATAAAGTTCGCCGTATGGATTGTCATCAATAATCCAGAAGTCATATTCACGGGCTTTTTCAGCAAGTTTCTTTCTTCTTTCAACCGACAGTGTCAATCCGGTTGGATTTTGGAATGTTGTAATGACATAGGCGAAACGAATGTTTTTGAATTCCGGGCCAATCAAGTCTGGATTAAGACCATGCTCGTCAGTTGGGATTTCAATGTATTTCGGTTCATAAAGATCAAAGGCTTGAATGGCACCAAGGTAACTTGGGCTTTCAACAGCCACTAGGGAACCTTTGTCAATATATGCCATGCCTAGGAGATCAAGCGCTTGTTGGGATCCGGATACAATCTGGATTTCATCCGCTTTAGCAGAAACGCCTTTTGAGTTGATGTATTTAACAATTTGGTCTATTAAAGTTTTCTCTCCGACCGTCGAGCTATATTGAAGAGCCAAAGCACCTTCTTTTTCTAGAACAGTCTGAGTAGCTTTCTCGACTTCTTTAATAGGAAAGCTTTTCGGTGAGGGTAGGCCGCCGGCAAAAGAAATAATGTCTGCTTGGCCTGCAAGCTTCAAAAGATCACCGATGATGGAATTAGTAGAATTTAATACCCTCTGCGACTTTGGGGGTGTTTGATTTTTAGTTTCCGAGTTCATTCTCGCATTCGATTGGTTAAAACAATTAAAAACATATCTCAGGAGTTACACATTTTGTGATTTCCCGTTTTTGTTAGTCTAATTCCAATGTTCGCCAAATATCTTGAAAAATACTTAGAAATCCCCAAATAGAAATCATCGGGAAAATTTAAAAGGAATAAAAGAAATGAGTGAACAAAAAAAGGAAACCTTAGGTTTTCAGACCGAAGTTAAACAAATGCTGCACCTCATGGTGCATTCGCTGTATTCAAATCGCGAAATTTTCTTAAGAGAACTTATTTCTAACGCATCTGACGCTATCGATAAGCTCAAGTTCGAAGCCATCAAAAAACCGGAATTATTATCTCAGGATCCTCATCCTTCCATCCGAATCGGCGTAGACGAAACCGCTCAAACTATTACTATCAGCGATGACGGTATCGGTATGACTCGAGAAGAAGTCATTTCTCATTTGGGTACGATTGCGAAAAGCGGGACTAAAGAGTTCTTTGCGAATCTTTCCGGAGACCAAAAGAAGGATGCACAGCTTATCGGTCAGTTCGGCGTTGGCTTTTATTCTTCTTTCATCGTTGCCGATAAAGTAACCGTTGTTACACGCAAAGCCGGAGATCCTGCTGATTCCGCTACTCTCTGGGAAAGTAACGGTGAGGGTGAATTCACTGTAGAAAATACAAAACGGGATCATTTCGGTACGGACGTTATTCTTCATATGAAGAGTGAAGACAGAGACTTGGTAAGCAAGTTCAGACTCCGCAATATTCTCACCAAGTACTCCGATCACATCTCTACTCCGATTTTAATGGGTAAAGACGAATACAAAGATGACAAAGTCATCGACACCGGAGAATGGGAAGCTATCAACCAAGGCGCAGCTTTATGGGCACGACCGAAATCTGAAATTACTGAAGATCAGTATAAAGAGTTCTACCATCATGTTTCCCACGATCCAAGCGATCCTTTGACTTGGACACACAACAAAGTAGAAGGCAAAAACGAATACATCCAATTGCTTTACGTCCCAAGTGCTGCTCCATTCGATCTTTGGGACAGAGAACACGTTAACGGTGTAAAACTTTACGTGAAACGCGTCTTCATCATGGACGACGCCTCCCAGTTGATGCCTAAATATCTCCGCTTTATCCGCGGCGTAATCGATTCTGAAGATCTTCCTTTGAATGTCAGCCGTGAAATTCTTCAACAGTCCAGAGACTTGAAGACAATTCGCGATGGCTCTACAAAGCGTGTTCTTTCCATGCTTGAAGATTTGGCAGCCAGCAGGGCTGCAGACTACGACAAATTCTGGGCTTTGTTCGGAAATGTCTTGAAGGAAGGTATGGGAGAAGACCCTGCCAACAGAGAAAGAATTCAGAAGCTGTTGAGATTTGTTTCTACAGCCACAGAAGGCAAACAGACCGCTACATTAGAAGGCTATCTCGCCAGAATGAAGACTGGCCAGAACAGCATCTATTATGTTACAGGCGACACACCGGAAGCCGCCGCTAAGAGTCCGTTGCTTGAACTCTTCAAGAAAAAGGATGTTGAAGTTCTTCTCATGGGTGGCCCAATCGATGAATGGCTCATGCAGTTCATGACAGAATTCGAAGGTAAGTCTTTTGTCAATATTGCTAAGGGAGATTTAGACCTCGGCGATTTGTCTGACAAGAACGAAAAAGAAGAAAAGGAAAAACTTCAAGTTGAATTCAAGCCTTTGATTGATAAGTTCAAGGAGGCCTTAGGTTCTTCCGTTCAGGACGTCCGCATGACATTAAGACTGACGGATTCTCCGGCATGTATCGTCAATGATGAAAACGCTTTAAATCCGGCCTTTGTCAGAATGATGAAGATGGCCGGACAGGAAGTTCCTGAAAGTAAGCCGATTCTGGAATTGAATCCGAATAATCCTTTGGTTGCTCGTTTGCAGGAAAAGAATGCTTTCTCTCCGGATTGGGCAAAACTCTTGTTAGAGCAAGCACAGTTAATGGAAGGTGAAACTCTGGAAGATCCAGCAGGATTCGTCCAAAGAATGAATACCATGTTGGTTGATTCAATGCAGGCTAAAGGCAATTAGTCCGACTGACTATATAAATTAAATTCATTTACGCCTCTTCTCCGCTTCAGAGAGGAGGCAAATTTTTTATCTTCGAGTAAACAAAAGATCGTGTTTATCGAATATGGTTCCACTGAAAGGAGTCTCCTCGGAGCTTCTATAATTCTTCCTCAAATTTGATTAGTGGCATCCAGTTTTTTTCAAAGGCATATTGATGGCAAAGAAAAAAGTAAGAACACCGGTAGATTTTTCAGAATTGGGTGGTTATAGATATTTGCATTTTGGCTCTGAATGGATTCAAGGAGGGATGCAGATTAATCGTCCCTACCGTCTTGCTCTTGAGTATCAGCAGTCTATGATGGCGTTGGCTCTGTTCGAACCCCATCCTAAGGAAATTCTGCAACTAGGTCTGGGGGCCGCAGGCTTTGCCAAATTCACTTGGAAATATCTGCCTGAAGCTAAAACTACAGTCGTGGAAATTTCTGAAGATGTATATATGGCCTGCAGGATGTGGTTCAAGCTTCCCGATGAAGATGACCATCTGAAGATTGTGTTTGAAGACTGCAAGAAATATCTTTCTGAGGGAAATTTCGAACCTGTCGATTGGCTTTTGGTCGATATTTACGATGCAGAAGCTTGGGGTCCGGTTTACGATGATGTGCCTTTCTATCGTCTTTGCAGGAAAGCACTCCGAGAGGGAGGAGTTGCCAGTTTTAATTTATTCGGAGGCGAAGATTTCGAAAAAAGTTACAAGGCGATTTCTGAGGCATTTTACGGTCAAGTGCTTATCATGCCCGAAGTTCAAGAAGGGAACCGCATTGTGATCGCCTCTAAAGGTGAAAAGAAGGATTATTCCATTGAACAATTGAAAGAACGGGCTGCAGAAATTCAAGCGCGCTTGAAGGTTCCTGCCAAGAAATGGATAAAGATGCTGCAGAAAGAGAACTCTCTTTCTAATGAGTTCAAGTTTTAGACTCTCTAGATATCTCGGCTTTTCAGTTAATCTGCCGGTGCATAGTCAATAGAAAAGAGGCCTTTTTAGACCTCTTTTCTGCCTTGAAGCTCAAGTACCGGGCTTCATTTGTTTGACTTTTTTCTTCTCTGGTTTTTCAAGAAGCTTTTCTTTAAATTCGCAGAGGTCTTTAATCGGACAGCGCCAGCATTCGGGAGCTCTGGCTTTGCAGATGTAGCGGCCGAGAAGAATAAACCAGTGATGAGCATTGACGCGGTACTCTAAAGGCGTGTACCGTTCCATTTTGATTTGAACTTGCTCAGGTGTTTTTCCGGTTGCGTATTTTGTGCGGTTGGCAACGCGGAAAACATGCGTATCCACAGCGATTTTCGGCTCACCGAAAGCGACATTCATCACCACGCTGGCGGTTTTTTTGCCAACACCCGGAAGCTCAACAAGCTTGTCAAATTCTTGAGGAACTTGACTGTGGTACTTATCAACTAAGGTTTGGCATAGTTCCATCACATTTTTGGTCTTAGTTCTGAAAAGTCCAATCTTCTTGATGTGGTCAAGAAAGGTTTCCGGGCCCATCTCCAACAGCTTTTCCGGAGTGTTGGCGATAGGAAAAATATGCCGAGTCGCTTCATTGACACTCTTGTCGGTGGCCTGAGCAGAAAGAACAACAGCAATTAACAACTCAAAAGGAGTGGAATATTCCAATTCGCTTTTCGGGTCAGGATTGTCTGCTTGAAGCACCTTTAAAATCTCAATTCTTTTTGCCTGATTCATTGTTTCTTCTTTAAAAGCTTTGCGAGGAGATCTTTCTTAGCCGCTGCTGATCCTTTGGCATTGAGCTTGGCCTCTTTTTCTTCTTCTATCTGCTTTCTGCGCAGATTCCTAGCATTAAACCTTTGTCTGGAACGGTTTTTATCTTCCTCAGTCCATTCTCTATTCGCTGGTTCCATATCAATGCAGTCCATCGGACAGGCTATCTGACAAAGACAACATCCCGTGCAAAAAACAGGATCTACTTGATGCATATGTTTTGGAGAACCAATGATGGCATCGGTGGGGCAGGCCGTAACACAGAGTTTGCATCCGATGCAAAGCTTTGGATTAATTACGGCAGTTTCAAAGGGAACATGCTCTCCGCAAGATTGATCCAACGGCAGGATTTCCACCTCTAATAAAGAAGCAAGCTTACGGATGCCGTCGTCTCCTCCGGGAGGACAGCGGTTTATTTTTTCTCCGCTCACGATGGCTTTGGCATATTCCAGACAGCCTTTATGGCCGCATTGTTCGCACTGCGTCTGCGGAAGAATGCTGTCAATCTTTAGAACTAATTGATCCATAAAGAAAGATGGTTACCAGAGGTTTTCAGCGAGAAGATTTCCGGGCTGTCCCCTGCGCGGAGACACAAATCCTTTGGTTTTAAGGACATTTCGAGCGGATTTCAGCATTTCCGGATTGCCGCATAAAAGAACACGGGATTCAACCGGATCTAACTTGCGTTCTGCCGTTGCTTCTAAATCACCGCTTTCAATTAAAGCAGGAATTCTTTGAGATAAGAACTGTGTAGCTTCACGGGTAATCACAGGAACATAGCAGAAAGAGTGACTTGGATTGGCACCGAATCTAGAATCGTCCGTAAATTTCTGAATGAGGTTGGTGTATGCCAAGTCTTCGGAGTATCTGACCGAGTGAACCAAAACGATGTTCGGCCATTGCTTCCAAACAGATCCGTCTTGAAGAATGGACATGAAGGGCGCCAAGCCGGTACCGGAGGAGATGCACCATAAAGTATTTCCTCCCGGAATTCTTTCCGGAAGCATAGAACCCCAAAGTTCCGGCTCTAAGTAACAGGATTGTCCCGGTTCTAAAGTCGTCAGTGCACTGGAAACCCTTCCTCCTTGAACCTCAACAATAAAGAATTCTAGGAAGGGATCTTCCGGAAGAGACGCCATAGAATAGGGACGACCTTCGTAAGCAGTACCCTCAGCAAAATCTTTTTCGATTCCTAAACGAACAAATTGTCCGGGCTTAAAAGTAAAAGAATCCGGCTTCTCAAATCTCAGAGAAACTAATCCTTCTCTCCAGACTTGCTTCTGGAGGAGCTTAATGGGTACTGCTTTCTGAGGAATCATTCGAGTTCCTTTTTAAGATATTGACGTTTAACCAACACGTCGCGCCATTCTTCTGCTTCGTCAGTATGAGGCTTCATGCGGGTGATGGAAGGCCAAACTCTTGCTAATTCTGCATTCAAGGCGATGAATTCTTGTTGATCTTCAGGAACGTCTTCTTCAGCCATAATGGCGTTAGTCGGACATTCCGGAATGCAAACTGCACAGTCAATGCATTCATCAGGATCGATGACTAAGAAATTCGGACCTTCTCTGAAGCAGTCGACAGGACAGACGTCAACGCAGTCGGTGTATTTGCAGAGAATGCAAGGTTCGGTGACAACGTGTGCCATTTAATTATTTCTCCAACTTGTAGGTTTTTAAGATTAAGCTCCCTATTTTAAAACTTTGACGAGATGTCTTTTTTGTCTGGTTGCAAAAAAGTAGGTTCAAAGGAGGTATTTTTATCGAACCGGCGCTTTTTTCGGTAAATGTCTGTAATTCACATTATGAGAAAATCTTTCTCCTGAAAGAAAGTAATCTCTCATTCCTCCGTTAGTATATTGAAAACATTAGAATGACCGCACAACAATTCAGGCAGATTACTACATGATCATAAATTCTCTTCTAGATACCGACTTGTACAAATTTACGATGATGCAGTGTGTGCTTCATCAATTTCCCGGTGCACAAGTTGAATATAAATTTAAGTGCAGAAATGAAGGGACGGATCTTCAAGCTGTTTTGCCGGAAATCAGAGAAGAAATCGAAAACTTATGTACTCTTCAATTCAAACCCGAAGAACTTGAATATCTTTCTAAGCTGCGCTTTATTAAAAGCGATTTCGTAGATTTCTTAGAACTTTTCCGCCTCAATAAAGCCCGTATTGAAGCTTACCCGGCAGACGGAAGTAAGACTGACATTGAAATTCGCATTAAAGGTCCTTGGCTTCACACAATTATGTTTGAGATTCCTGTGTTGGCCATCGTGGGAGAATGCTATTACCAGAAGTTCTATCCGGTTCCGGATTTAGAGGAAGGGAGAAGGCGTTTAGCAGAAAAAATTCAACTGATTAAGGATCTGCCTAATGGTTCTCCGGGTCTGACAATCTCAGAGTATGGGACAAGAAGAAGATTTTCGAAGGCGTGGCAGCTCGAAGTGATTCGAACTTTGAGAGAACAACTTGGTAACAAATTTGTAGGAACTAGTAACGTATACTTCGCGATGACCGAAGGATTAACCCCTTTGGGAACAATGGCGCACGAATATCTTCAGGCGTGTCAGGCTCTCGGGCCGCGTTTGAGAGATTCACAGACGTATGCCTTTGAAATGTGGGCTAAAGAGTACAGAGGAGACCTGGGGATTGCTCTGTCAGATGTTTTCGGAATGAAGGCCTTTTTGTCTGATTTCGATATGTATTTCTGCAAATTGTTTGACGGGGCCAGACACGATTCCGGAGATCCTTATATTTGGGGCGAGAAAATCATCGAGCACTACAGGCGCAATCGTTGTGATCCGCGCACGAAGAGCTTGATTTTCTCCGATATGCTGGATATTCCCAAGGTCATAAGTCTCTACAACCGGTTCCATAACAAGATCAATTTAGGTTTTGGTATTGGGACCAACCTGGTTAACGATCTGGGTTACCCTGCATTACAGAACGTCATTAAATTAGTCCGCTGCAACGGACAACCGGTTGCAAAATTATCCGATTCTCCAAGCAAGAGCATGTGTGAGGACGAATCATATTTGAAGTACTTAAGAGAGGTCTTCGAGCTTGATGAATGTCAAGAGGCGAAGGCTTAATTTTAATTTTTAGGAAGCATTAATGAAATCTTCGACATCTACGGTTTTGGCATCCGCGTTGATGCTGGGACTTTTGCCGCTTAATGCCCACGCTTCTCTCCCGGGAGCATCTCTTTCTTTATGGTGGGCAGTGCCGTTTGCCGGCATTTTGTTGAGCATCGCTCTGGGACCATTGCTTTTTGCGCACTTTTGGCACAAGAACTACGGAAAAGTTGCTCTTATGTGGGCAATTCTTTGTGCTGTGCCTCTTTATATTTTCTTCGACAGCACAACCAGTACTCAAGCTCTCGCACATGCTCTCATCGGCGACTATGTGCCGTTTATTATTTTCGTAGGCTCTTTGTATGTGGTAGCCGGCGGTATTCACTTAAGAGGCTCTTTCTTGGGGCGCCCGGTTTTGAATACAGGATTCCTTTTGGTTGGTGCAGTCCTTGCTAACTTTATGGGAACGACAGGCGCTGCGATGCTTCTTATTAGACCTTTGATTGAGGCTAACAAAAAGCGTCACTATCAGATGCATACCTATATTTTCTTCATCTTTATTGTTGCCAACATCGCGGGTTCTCTTACTCCCTTAGGCGATCCTCCGCTGTTTTTGGGCTTCCTTCGCGGCGTAACTTTCTTCTGGACTGCTGAGCATCTTTTGCTTGTCACCGGACTTGCGGTTGGTCTTCTTTTGTGCGTTTACTTTCTTGTTGATACCATCCTCTTCAATAAAGAAGTTAAAGCCAATCCTTCTCTTCTAGAAACGAAAGAGAAGATTCCGTTCGGCATTGAAGGCTCGGTTAACTTTATCCTTCTCGCCTGTATCGTCGGTGCTGTTCTTATGTCCGGCTTCTGGAAGACAGGGGTTGAGTACCATGTGCTTGGCGTTCATTTGGCTCTTGAATCCATAATCCGTGACGGAATTTTCTTAACTGCCGGCATCCTTTCTCTTTTAGTGACTAGAAAAGAATACCGCGAAGCCAATCAGTTCAGTTGGGAACCGATTCTCGAGGTCGGCAAGCTGTTCTTCGGCATCTTCGTGACGATCGTTCCTGTCTTGGAAATGCTTCGTGCAGGTCACGAAGGCGCATTCGCACCGTTAGTTTCTTTGGTAACGGGTGCGGATGGTCAGCCGGTTAACGCAGCATTTTTCTGGCTCACAGGTATGCTTTCCAGCTTCTTGGATAACGCTCCGACTTATCTTGCCTTCTTTAATTTGGCCGGCGGCGATCCTCAGCTCTTGATGACAAAAGAAGCTCATACTTTGATGGCTATCTCTATGGGTGCCGTATTTATGGGCGCGATGACCTACATTGGAAATGCTCCGAACTTCATGGTTGTTTCCATTGTCCAGAACCGAGGAATCAAGATGCCGACATTCTTCGGCTATATGATTTGGTCCTACGGCATACTGATTCCAATTTTCTTGATGCTTACCTGGTTATTCCTTATGTAAATCCTAGCATTAAGATCCACTAGCCAATGCTAGTCAAGAATTTGAGCCTCCTAGATGAAAAATTTAGGAGGCTTAAATTATTCGTACAGAGTTATTGCTTTTTATTTGGTTTGTTCGCAGGAGGAATTCAAAACTTTCATATATGCAACCAATTGAATTCTATTCAGAAGTTGTTCAAAGAATAACGCTAACTTATTATTTTTATTGGAAAGAAAGTGCATTGATTGAATAGATCTTGGTTTACTTTTGTGTCTATATACCTTAATGCGGTAATTAGGCAGAACCTGTGGTTTCTACCTAAACATAAAAAAAATCTGAAGAAAGTTTGATCAAGGTCAAACTACCTAGGTAATGACTTTGGAAAAATGAGCACATCCGAAAGGAACAACGATTAACCAACCACCAAGGAAAAACAAAATGTCAAAGCTGATTTCCAAGAGAAGTTTTCTTAAAGGTTTCGCCGCTGCAGCCGCCGGTGCCGCTGCTGCTCCTTTAGTTCATGCAAAACCAGGTGACCCTCTTCCTCAGAAATGGGACCGCGAAGCTGACGTCGTTATTTTAGGTTACGGCGGTGCAGGTGCTTCTGCTGCCATCACAGCCAAAGACGCAGGCGCTGATGTCGTTATCTTCGAAAAATGTCCTCAGGGCGGCGGCAACACAGCCGTTTCCTCCGGCGGCATGATGATCCCTAACAACAGAGAACGTGCCATCGAATACTTAAGAAAGACATACGATTTTGCCAACAGCGAAAAAGATGACGAACTCTTGACAGCTTTCGTTGACGAAGCCATGAAGTCCAAAGACTTCCTCCTTTCCTTGGCTCCGGATCAGAAGGTTTACATCTACGGTCACGCCGGTTTCCAGAGCATCCCTGAATCCGATGCTATCGACAAATGGCGTTTCCGCACTCCGAAAGGACAGAAGACACGCGGCGGCGATATGCTCTTCAATAACTACCGCTACGCTGTTGAAACCGTCAGAAAGATCCCTGTTGTTTACAACGCACGCGGTCTTGAATTGATCACCAGAAACGACGAAGTTCTCGGTGCTTGGATTGAAATCGACGGTAAGAAAGAAGCTGTTAAGGCTAAGAAGGCAGTTGTTCTTGCTACAGGCGGCTACGAATTCGATGACAAGATGCTCTCCAACCACACAATGGGTCAGAAGTTCCATCGCTTAGGCCACCCGGGCAACACCGGTGACGGCGTCCGCATGGCTCAGGCAGCCGGTGCAGACCTCTGGCACATGAATGCTCTTTCCTGCCCATTGGGACTCGTTGTTCCGGGCTTGAAGACAGCTCTGCAGATCAACATGCTTGCTCCATCTCACATCTATGTTGACCAAGACGGCAAACGCTTCGTTAACGAAAAGATGGACAACCACACCTGCATCTACGGTGTTAACCTTCTTGACGCTGTTAAGCATCGTTATCCGAGAATTCCTTGCTTCGTTATCTTCGATGAAGAAGCCCGCAAACGCGGCCCGATTATCGGCGGTGCAACTTCCGGCTACGCTTTGAACCGTGAAGACTACAAGTGGAGTAAGGACAACAGTGCTGAAATCGAAAAAGGTGTTATCGTCAGCGCTCCGACAATCGAAGAATTGGCTAAGAAGATCAACGTTCCTGCTGAAAACCTTGTTGAAACCGTCAAGAGATGGAATGAACAGATTACAGCCGGTGCCGATAAAGACTTCGGACGTCCTCTTGAAAAGAAAGGCAAAGTTGCTTTCGAAGGCCGTGAAGCTCCGATCATTTCTCGTCCAATCGGTGAAGGTCCATACTACGCAGCTGAACTCTACCCAGCTATCCTGAACACTCAGGGCGGCCCGAAGAGAAACAAACTCGGTCAAGTTCTTGATCCGTTCGGCAACCCGATTCCACGTTTGTACAGCGCCGGTGAATTAGGTTCTATGTGGGGCCACATCTACCAGGGTGCTACCAATAACTCCGAAGCATGCGTATTCGGAAGAATCGCAGGACGCACAGCAGCCGGCGAACAAAACTGGCAATAAGCTTCTCAATAAATTCTTTTAACTAACAAGTGCCGCGCAAGCGGCACTCCTCCCGAGATTTATCATGTTAAAGACCGTTGTTTCCATCTTAGTTTTAGCTTTATCGGCTACGACTTCTTTTGCAGCTGATAAGATGCTCGCCGATCGCCACATGGAAAGAGGCGGAAAGTGCGAAGCATGCCATACCACAATGCCTCCGAAAGCGGTAGCCACACAGCAGTGCTTGGTTTGCCACGGAAGCTATGAAAAAGTCGCAGCGCGTACCGACAAGAATGACATCAATCCGCACGACTCACACATTGAAAATCCGGATTGCACAAGCTGTCACCGCGGTCACAAGAAACCAGTTCTCTTGTGCGACGAATGCCACGAATTCAGAGAACTTAAGGTTCCTTAATTCAAAGCAGAGCAATTAAGTCTCATCTATGCTCCTTAAAAGACGAGACGGATTGAAACTCTAAGTATTTGATCGGTTCTAATTTTCTCCTCGCAAGAATCTGACTGAAAGAAGTATTCATTTTTTCTCCTGCAGAAGAGGAAGCGGCGAAAGGGGTGGTTGTTTTTGTTGCTTCCTCTTCATTTCATTATTTAATAACTTTTCAGCAAGCTGCTCTTGGCGTTCATTGTGAAAGCCTCAGAACCTTCATCGCTCGAAAGTTGAAACTCTCTAGGTATCAATATGAAAAAACTAGCTATTGTCCTTTGCATGGCAGCTGCAGGTTTATCCGGTATGGCCATGGCAGCAGATAAACCTTCCGTTTTGGTCGTTTTAGCCCCCGGCTTTGAAGAAGGAGAAACCGTGGAAATCCTCGATGTAGTTCGTCGTGGTGGTTTCCCGACTGACAGCGTCAGTATCGCCGGCGAAATGGTTCCTGGCGCTCATAACATCACCATCAAAGCTGATAAAGTTTTAGGCAACGATCTCACACCGTTTAAGAATTACGACATGATCGTTCTTCCAGGCGGATGGACAGGTGTTGATAATATGCTTGCTGACGAAAGACTTCTTGATTTAGTTCGCCACTATGACCAGTCCGGCAAGTTTGTCGCTGCAATGTGCGCCGCTCCTAATGTCTTGGCAAAGGCAGGCGTTCTCAAAGGAAAGACAATGACTGCCTATCCGGGCAAACGCACTGAACCTAACTATAAAGATGCCAAATATGTGACAGACGTTGTGGTTATTGACGGAAAATTAGTTACCAGTCGCGGTCCCGGAACGGCTCTTCCATTTGCTTTTGCATTGGTAGATGTTTTAGGAGGAGACAGTGCTTTTATTAAAGGTCGTTTCCTTTATGACGAAATGAAAGCTTGGCCCGACTGGCAAAATCCTGCGAAAAACAAATAATTCGTCTCTCAGGTTAGCAGTTCGAATGTGAAAACTGCACTGAAAAGTCTCCTTGGATAATGTCCCGGGAGGCTCTTTTTGTTATTAGGACTCAGAATTTTGAATATCAATTTCTTCTTCCTATGCTAAATAACATTGTGGGCACGGATGTTGTAATTTATTTTTGAAAAAAGGCTCTCATGGTTTGAAAACGTCCGGCCCCTCGTTATAATGAACGGAATTATTTGCACGCCAAAAGCGCGTCTCTTTTTTTTTTCTTTCGGGATTAAGGATGACGAAATTCGTATTTGTGACTGGTGGTGTTGTTTCTTCTCTTGGTAAAGGAATCGCAGCCGCCTCCCTAGCAGCAATACTTGAATCCCGCGGCCTCTCAGTAACAATCATCAAAATGGACCCCTACATCAACGTGGATCCGGGTACAATGAGCCCTTTCCAGCACGGGGAAGTGTTTGTTACGGAAGACGGCGCGGAAACTGATTTGGACTTAGGCCACTATGAGCGTTTTATCACTCCAAAAATGCATAAGGCCAACAACTTCACAACAGGTCAGATCTACCAGAACGTGTTGAGGAAGGAAAGACGCGGTGAATACCTCGGCAAGACTGTCCAGGTCATCCCACATATCACCAATGAAATTCAGAACTTTATCATTCGCGGTGCTCACGCAGCCGGAGATCCTGATATCGCAATCGTTGAAATCGGCGGTACCGTCGGTGATATCGAATCTTTGCCATTCTTGGAAGCCGTTCGTCAGATGTCCTTGAGACTGGGATCAAATAACTCCTGCTTCATTCATTTGACATTGGTTCCTTATATTCCAAGTGCCGGCGAGTTAAAGACAAAGCCAACTCAGCACTCCGTAGGAGAGTTAAGAAAAATCGGTATTCTTCCAAACGTTCTTCTCTGCCGTGCAGACCGTAAGATTCCGGAAGACGAAAAATCTAAGATCTCCTTGTTCGCCAACGTTCCAATCAACGCTGTCATCTCCGTTTGGGATGTAGACACCATCTACAAAGTTCCAATGATGCTTCATGAGCAGGGATTAGATGCAATTGTCTGCAAGACATTGGATATCAACCCGAAACCGGCTGATTTGTCCGCATGGGAAGAAGTGGTAGAGAAACTTGAAAATCCAAAAGACGTAGTCAAAGTTGCCATGATCGGTAAATATGATTTGGCCGACTCTTACAAGTCTTTGAATGAAGCTTTGATCCACGCAGGCATCCATACCGGCCACAAAGTCAAGACTACATTTATCGAAGCCGAAGAACTCGAAAAGAATGGTACTGACTGCCTCAAAGAAATGGATGCCATCTTGGTTCCGGGCGGTTTTGGCAAACGCGGCACGGAAGGCAAGATTTTGGCCATTCAGTATGCCCGTGAAAACAATGTTCCATACCTTGGAATTTGCTTAGGTATGCAGCTTTCCGTAATCGAATTTGCACGTCATGTATGCGGGCTCGGCGGAGCTAACTCAACTGAGTTCCAACCTGATACACCGCATCCTGTCGTGGCTCTCATTACCGAATGGCAAGACAGAACCGGCAAGAAGGAAGTTCGGACTGAAGACAGCGATCTCGGCGGAACTATGAGATTGGGTAAACAGGAAGTACCCGTTAAACCCGGTACAAAGGCTCACGACATTTATGGCGATGTTGTTGCCGAACGCCATCGTCACCGTTATGAAGTCAACAATTCTTACTGCGATCAGTTCGAAAAGAACGGTCTGGTTATCGCTGCACGTACGCAGGGCGAAAACCTCCCTGAAATCGTTGAACTCCCGCAGAATGACTTCTTTGTCGGCGTCCAGTTCCATCCGGAATTTACTTCCTCTCCGCGTTTCGGCCATAAGCTATTCAATGCTTTCATCCGCAGCGCTGCTAAATATAGAGACGAACACCACAAGGAATAATTTTTAATGAAACTTTGTAATTTCGAAGTCGGTTTGGATAAGCCGTTTTTTCTCCTCTCCGGTCCGTGTGTGATCGAAAGCGAACAAATGGCTTTGGATATTGCCGGCAAAATGAAAGAAATCACCGATAGACTGGGCATTCCTTATATTTTTAAAGCAAGTTACGACAAAGCAAACCGCTCTTCGGATGCAAGTTTCCGTGGGTTAGGAATGGAGAAGGGACTCCAGATTCTCGAAAAAGTAAGAGAACAAATTGGAGTTCCCGTGGTAACTGACGTTCATACTGCTGAAGAAGTTCCTGCGGTTGCCGCGGTTGTAGACGTACTTCAGACCCCCGCGTTCTTATGCCGTCAGACAGACTTTATTACGGCTTGTGCGGTTAGCGGAAAGCCGGTAAATATTAAGAAGGGCCAGTTCTTGGCACCTCACGATATGAAGCAGGTTGTGATGAAAGCCAGACACGCTGCGCAAAAGGCAGGTCTCTCTGAGGATCGTTTCATGGTCTGCGAAAGAGGTGCCTCTTTCGGCTATAACAACTTAGTCTCCGATATGAGAAGTTTGGCCATTATGAGAGAGTGCGACGCACCTGTGGTTTTTGACGCCACTCACTCCGTCCAACTTCCCGGTGGTCAAGGAACAAGCTCCGGAGGACAGAGAGAATTTGTGCCTGTCTTAGCACGCGCGGCGGTGGCTGCCGGTGTCTCGGGTCTCTTTATGGAAACCCATCCTAACCCTGCCTGTGCTAAGAGCGACGGTCCTAATGCCGTGCCGCTGAATAGAATGGAAGAGCTGTTAGAAACTCTTGTGGCTCTAGATAAAGTAGTAAAGAACAATCCGGTATTTTTAGAAAATAACTTTCGTTAAATTTTATTGAGGACAATATGAGTGCAATTGTTGAAGTACTTGGCCGTGAGGTTTTAGATTCCCGCGGAAATCCTACAGTCGAAGCTGAAGTTGTATTGGAAAGTGGCGCTTTCGGCCGTGCATCTGTCCCCAGCGGTGCCTCTACAGGCAGCCGTGAAGCTATCGAACTCCGTGACGGAGACAAGTCCCGTTACCTGGGCAAAGGTGTTCTCAATGCCGTAGCCAATGTAAACGGTGAAATCAGAGACGAATTGATCGGCGAAGAAGGTACCGATCAAGCCTTGATCGACCAGATCATGATTGAACTTGACGGCACAGACAACAAGTCCAGACTCGGAGCTAATGCTATTTTGGCTGTTTCTATGGCAGTCGCAAAGGCTGCAGCTGAAGAAGCAGGGCTTCCTCTTTATCGTTATTTTGGCGGTACATATGCTACAACCTTGCCGGTTCCGATGATGAACGTCATCAACGGCGGCGCTCATGCCAACAATAACCTTGACATTCAGGAATTCATGATTATTCCTGCAGGCGCACCTTCTTTCAAAGAAGCCCTTCGCTACGGTGCTGAAATCTTCCATACATTGAAAAAGATTATCAATGGCAAAGGCATGACAACTGCTGTTGGTGACGAAGGCGGTTTTGCTCCTACATTGCATAGCCATGAAGAAGCCATCGAATTGATCGTTGAGGCCATTGAACAAGCCGGCTACGTTCCCGGTAAGGATGTATTCATCGGTTTGGACTGTGCTTCCAGCGAATTCTATGAAGACGGCGTTTACAACCTCAAAGGTCAAGGTCAGACACTTACTGATGACGAATGGATTGCTAAGCTTCAGGAATGGTGTGATAAGTATCCGATCATCTCCATCGAAGACGGTATGGCCGAAGGCGATTGGGAAGGCTGGGCTAAGCTTACCAAGGCTTTAGGCGATAAGGTTCAATTGGTTGGTGACGACCTCTTTGTGACTAATACAAAGATTTTGAAAGAAGGCATCAAGAAGGGTACAGCCAATTCCATTTTGATTAAGATTAATCAAATCGGCACATTGACTGAAACTTTCGCAGCAATTGAAATGGCCAAGAGGGCTCGTTATACCGCCGTTGTTTCTCATCGCTCCGGTGAAACTGAAGATTCAACGATCGCTGATATCGCTGTCGGCACCAATGCGGGACAAATCAAGACAGGTTCTATGTCTCGCAGCGATAGAATGGCAAAGTACAACCAGCTCTTGAGAATTGAGGATGAATTAGGCGATCTCGCCGTTTATCCGGGGCTGGATGCCTTCTATAACATCAAACGCTAATGGCTGCATACAGTAAAACAACCAGCAATACGGCACCAAGGTTAATAGCCTTGGTGCTATTGGTCCTTTTAGTCCTCATTCAGTATCCTTTGTGGTGGGGCAAGGGAAGTGAAAGAGGACTTCAAGAACTTAACATTCAGCTTGTGAAACAGAAACAAGCTAACGAGAACGTTCTCGCTCAAATCAATCAAATACAAGCCGAAGCTGCGAGTCTTCGTGAGGGTAAAGATGCCTTGGAAGCCCGCGCTCGTCTTCACATGAACATGATTCGTGAAAACGAAGTCTTGTTCCGGCTTTCGGAATATCCCGAGGATAAGAAATAATCGCGGATTTGCGCGATTTTTTCGTTTCAACTAATTAAAATTACCTGAGCCTTATTTTTACAGGAAGTGCTTCCATGTCTCGTCCAATTGAAGCTTTAATTGACAAACACGCTCTTCAACACAATATTGCACTGCTCAGAGAAAAAGCAGGGAAACGATTTATGTGGTCTGTCGTCAAGGCAGATGCGTACGGTCATGGACTTCATGGTCTTTTAGATACTTTCGAACTGACAGACGGTTTGGCATTGTTGGACGTTGACGAAGCCGTTGCAGTACGCAATCTCGGATGGAAAAAGCCTGTTCTTTTAATTGAAGGCTTCTTTACCTATGACGATTTGCCAAAGGTAGATAGATATGGGATTGAAACTCTGGTTCACTCAGATTGGCAGATTGAAGATCTCAAAAAATTCAGCTTTGAAAATAAAGTCAGAGTTCATATCAAATTAAATTCCGGAATGAACAGGCTTGGATTCCTTCCTGCACGAGCCAAAGCTGTCAAAGAAGAGCTTGAAAAGATTCCTATGGTCGAGGTAGTGGATTTTGTCACACACTTTGCCAACTCAGAACTGACTTATCCGGCTGACGGCAAACTTCCTGTCTCCGGCCAGCTTAATAATTTAGTCTCTTTGGAAGGCTTGGCCTGCGATAAATGCTTTTCTAATTCGGGAGCTATTTTGTGGCATCCGGAAGCGGCAGACGGCGCTGTCAGGGCCGGGATCGCTTTATACGGCGTAAGTCCGGACGGCAATAAGACCTCCGGGGAACTGGGACTGGTACCTGTAATGACTTTGAGAGCAGGCATCTTAGGGACTCAGAACCTTCAACCGGGAGATGCCGTAGGATACGGTTCTAAATTCGTAGCTAAGCATCCAATGAGAATTGCTGTGCTGGCATGCGGTTACGCTGACGGGTATCCCAGACAGAAATTGGAAGATAGATTTGTGCTGATTCACGGAAAGAAAGCTCCTTTGGTTGGGAGTGTATCCATGGATATGATTACGGTTGATATCACAGATATTCCTGAGGCAAAACCGGGCGACTGGGCTGAATTATGGGGAAAAAATCTTCCGGTCAATGAGGTCGCAGCATTGCATGGTACTATCGGATATGAGCTTTTAGCTAACTTAAATATCCGGGTAAAAAGAGAATTTATAAGTTAAAAATTCTTCTCTTTTCACTTCATATAATCTATGCAGGCACCTAAGGAGCCTGTTTCTACATTTAACAAGGCTTAGTTGCTTGTTGTGACCAGCTTGACGATAAGTGAGATCATTAAAAGTGTAATCACGAGGTACAAGGCTTTCCTAACGACTTTAGGCCCAATTTTTATAGCGTACTTTGCACCGATCCGGTTTCCTAGAATACTTGCTGCAGCGCAAGGAATGGCCAAAGAGTAGGCTACGGTACCCGCTGAAGCAAAAGTACACACCGCTCCGAGGTTGGCAAAGATATTGAAGATTTTTGCCGTTCCCGAGGATTTAACTAAACCGGCTTTTAATAAAACATGAATGCCGATAAGAAAAAAGCTTCCGGCTCCGGGTCCGAAAAATCCTTCGTACATCCCCACCGTAATCCCAATCAGAACGGCCTTCCATCGCCATCCTTTAACATCCTCAACTTCTTTGTCAATTTTGAAAGTGCCGCTTAGTAAAGAAATGGCAAGACCGACAGGAATCAATCCAACCATGATGAGGGTCATTTTTTGATTATCAATAGATAAAGCTATCCAAGAACCAAAGACTCCTCCGACAAAAGAGGAGACTGCGCCAATCAAAGCTACTTTCCCGATAATCTGTTTGTTCTGCCAAAAAGTAAAAAGGGCGACGGAAGAACCGCACATGGAGGCAAGTTTTGTTGAACCTAAACAGAAATGGGCCGGAACGCCAAGCATTAAAAGTGTTGGGGTTGTAATAAGTCCGCCTCCTCCGGCGATCGAATCAATGCATCCTGCGATAAAGAAGGCAAGACAGCAGATGAGGATTAGGGTTAGAGTAACTTCCATAGTTTAGAAATGTTAAGAATTTCTTGAAATTTTAAGAATAATTCTTAGCGGTAACGACTTTTCCTTCTTTTCTCAGAAGAAATCCTCATAAAAAAGCCTCCCGGCAAAGGAGGCTGGAATTAGGAACTGAAATTACTGCGGAGTAGATGGAACATCCTCCTTCGATACTGCCATTGGGCTGTCCTCGAGGAAGAGTGCTTCAATATCGGCCGGAGAATAGGTAATGGTTTTGTTGCAGAATTGGCACGTAACTTCAATCTTGCCTTCGGCTTTCAAAATGTCTTCCAATTCTTTTTTACCTAAGGACTTCAGCATGGCATCGGTTTTTTCCTTTGAGCATCCGCATTGAAACTGGATATCTTCCGTACCAAGCAGCTGAATTTTTTCTTGCCAAAAGAGTCTGCGCAGAATGACGTCCTGACCAAGTGTGAGAAGCTCATCTTCTTTCAAGGTTCCGGCAATCTGCGAGATTCTCGGCCATGCGTCCTTGTCCATGTCTTTGTTGGCTGTGCCGCCGTCTTCCGGCATTTTTTGAACCATCAGGCCGCCGATGATTTTGTCTGTGGAGGCCAAGCAAATCTTAGTTGGAAGCTGTTCGCTTTGTTCCATGTAGTTTTCTAAGATTGCGGCAATAGACTCGCCCACCAAAGGAACTACACCCATGTAGGGCTGGTCGGACGGTCTTCTGTTGGCAGGATCAAGAATAATGGCACACTGGCCCTTTGCATCGGCATTAATCAAGTCTTGGAAAGATGCGTCGTTGGCAATTTCGGCATCTTCTCTTAATTTAGCCATGGCACGAACAGTTGTACGGTTTTTTACTTCAACTACAACCATCGAGACAGGTCCTGACCCCTTGACTTGAACAATCAAGGAACCGTCAAACTTAATGGTGCTTGATAAGAGGAGGGCACCGGCAGTAAATTCGCCGAGCATCTTGTTGACTGAAGCAGGATAATTCTGGAACTGAGTCATTTCCTGCCATTGGTCTTCTAATTGAACGACAGCTCCTCTAACCGGAGCATCTTCAAACATGAACTTGGTAATTTGATCAGGAAGTTTTGTAATTTCTTCAGACATTCAGGTCTCCTTAAAGTTTCTCAAATTCTAAAAAAATATTTGGCTGCTTAAGTAAAGACTAGTTCAGTTTGGTCATCTGATTAATGATTTGTTTTAAAGTGGTAGTCTCAGTCTTGTAGAACTTCCGTTCGAATCATTATGGATTTAAGAAGTATAGAAAAAAGTACGGTTGTCCCTGATTTGCATATGCATTCCGTCTTTTCAGACGGAAATTACACTCCTGAGCAGTTAACTGACATGGCTTCGGAAAACGGCGTGAATTTAGTTTCGCTGACCGATCACGATGAAATTGCAGGCAATGAAAGGATGCAGAAAGCTTGTGAACAAAAGAACATCGCTTTTGCACCGGGTGTGGAAATATCAACCAATTATGCCAACAAAGAAATCCATATCGTTGGATTAAACATCGATACTTCTTGTCCTGAGCTAATTAAGGCTTTGCAAAAAACTAAGATGAATCGCATTGAACGTGCGGAGGCCATTTCTAACAAACTGAAAGAAATGGGTTATTCGGGAGCTTTGGAAGGTGCAATGAAATTTGTCACTAACCCTAATTTGGTCTCAAGAATTCATTTTGCAAAATGGTTAGTTGATATTAAGGCTGCCGCTACTATTGACAGTGCGTTTGAAAAATTCATTGGTTCGGGAAGACCAGGTTTTGTCCCTCTTAAAGCTCCGACTATTCCACAAGCCGTTAATCTAATCAGGCAATCGGGAGGGATACCTGTATTGGCTCATCCCGGCCGTTATGGGCTAAAAGATTGGAAACTTCAAGCACTGTTGGACGAATTCAAGAATGCCGGCGGTAAGGTCATTGAAGTGACGACGGGCAGTCATTCATCGAAAGATAATACAATGATTTGCCAAATTGCCAGAGAGCAAGATTTTATTGCCTCTACCGGCAGCGATTTCCACAGATTAGATACAAGATGCCCAATCGGAAAGCAAGGAGATATACCTTCTGACTTAACTCCGGTTTGGTCACTTTTTTAGAGAAAAGGATAAAAATAAATGGGATATATTTTGAATGTCATGCCTGATTCTCCTCAGCCCCACAGAATAGAGCAGGCTGCTCAGCTGCTGACAAAGGGGGAGGTAGCAGTCGTTCCGACTGACACTGGTTTTTCTCTTGTGTGCAGAATGGACGACAAAGAAGGATTGGACAAAATCCGCCTCATCCGCCAGTTAGGAGAAAAAAAGCATTTAACTTTGCTTTGTGATTCATTAAGCCAAATGAGCCAGCTCGCTCGGGTCAATAACACAGGTTACCGCATGGCTAAAAGTGTTACTCCTGGACCTTACACATTTATTTTAGAAGCCACTCGTGAGGTACCCCGCAGACTTTCGCATCCATCTAAGAAAACTATCGGTATTCGAGTTCCGCAAAACAAAGCTTTGAAAGCCCTGCTCGAAAAAATCGGAGAGCCATTAGTCGGCACTACGATGATTATGCCGGGACAGGAAGAGCCTTTGTCCGAAGCATGGGAGATTCAAGATGCTATCGGAGATCAATTGGCTTTTATTCTCGATGACGGTACGGTTGCAAAGGGCGATACCACGGTAGTAGACCTTTCCGGTGACGAACCTGAAGTTCTTAGAGAAGGCCTTGGGGACTGCAAGGCGATCGGCTTTTGATACAACTTTGAACACTTAGAAAAATTTAAATTAAATAAACTTCTGCTTTATGGACATCAATTCAATTATTCAAACAATTACGGTATATGCCATTCCTTTGGTTCTGGCAATTACTATTCATGAAGCAGCCCACGGTTATGTGGCACGTTACTTTGGCGACCAAACAGCATGGATGTTGGGCCGCGTGACTCTGAATCCGATGAAGCATATCGATCCGGTCGGAACGATTTTGGTTCCTGCGGTGTTGCTTCTTGGAAGTGCGGTCAGCGGCTTAGGAGGTATCGTTTTCGGTTGGGCAAAACCTGTCCCCGTCAATTTTAGAAACTTGCGCAATCCAAAACAGTCAATGATTTGGGTTGCAGCTGCCGGCCCAGGTGCAAATCTTCTGCAGGCCATTATTTGGGCTATCCTTCTGAAGATTATCTATTCCATAGGTTTGACTGAGAATTACTTCTATGAAGTTTGTCTTGCCGGTATCAATGTCAACATCATGCTGATGGCATTGAATTTAATTCCGATTCCGCCGTTAGACGGCGGAAGAATCTTGACAGGATTGCTGCCTTCCGGTTTGGCTTACAAATACTCCCGTATTGAACCATACGGGATGTACATTCTTTTCGCTTTGATTTTGACAGGCATGCTTTCTATCGTCATGAAGCCTTTTATGCATTTCGGTCTTTCTATCGTTAAAGCATTCTTATAGGCAATGGAGGATCTATGAGTTGTGAGATTAAAAACGGACCTACTGCCCATTCTTTAAAAGGATTGAAAGGACAGCCTTCAAAATGGCTGGAAAGATTTTCCAGATTATTTCCTAAAAATGCCAAAGTCTTGGATTTGGCATGCGGCTGCGGAAGAAATACTAAATACCTTTCTAAGATGGGCTATGAAGTCACAGCGGCCGATTGGGATGAAAGAGTAAAACCTTACGTAGCTGATTTGCCGGGCGTAACTTTCAAGCAGGTCGATCTGGAAAACGGCACATGGGCTTTTGAACCCGAAGCTTTTGATGTGATTTTGGTCAACTTCTACCTCTATCGTCCGATTCTCAGTTTTTTACCGACCTCTTTGGTTCCGGGCGGATATCTTCTCTATGAAACCTTCATGATGCCTTATCAAGGTTTTGACGGAAACCGAGCCAAGAACTGCGATTTTATTTTGAATCCGTTAGAACTCGCAGATGTATATAGAAATACTATGGCGGTTTTGGCATATGAAGAAACACTCTCGGAGAAGGGTGACTGCTTCCAAAAGATTTTATGCAGGAAACCGATAGATGGGAAAAACCTGCCGGTTGCTTTGTACGACTACGAAAATCTTTAAAAAATCTAATTCTGTAGACTTCGTTCGCTAAAATCTATCTGACAACTAACCTCATTTGGCAATGGAGATGTAGTAATGATTACTGGCAGTATTGTGGCATTAGTCACACCAATGTTTGAAGACGGAACCATTGATTTTGATTCCTACAGAAATCTAATTGAAATGCATATTGCCGCTGGAACCGATGCCATCGTTGCGGTCGGAACCACCGGTGAAAGTCCGACGGTAGATTTTGACGAACATAATGAACTTATTAAAGTCGCTGTGGAAGCAGCTGCAGGAAGAATCCCTGTAATTGCAGGAACCGGCTCTAATTCCACAAGAGAGGCCATTATCCTTACAGAGTATGCCCGCTCAGTTGGTGCCGTGGCCAGTCTTCAGGTCACTCCTTACTATAACAAACCGACTCAGGAAGGGCTTTACCAGCACTTCAAGAAAATTGCTGAGACGGTAGATCTTCCCATGATTTTGTACAACGTACCGGGAAGAACAGTTGCTGATTTGAAGAACGACACCGTTCTTCGTCTTGTCCAGATCCCCGGTATTGTTGGTTTGAAAGATGCAACAGGCGATTTGGCGCGTGCTGCTGATTTGATGAGCCGTCTTCCTAAAGATAGAGAATTCGCAATCTACAGCGGTAATGATGATTCCGCCTTGGCATTGATGTTGATGGGCGGAGCGGGCGTCATTTCCGTGACAGCTAACGTTGCTCCCTCGTTGATGGCTCAAATGTGTGAAAAAGCCCTTGCTAATGATGTTATGGGCGCCCGCGCAATCAATGATCGATTGATGCCGCTTCACAAGCAGCTTTTCTGCGAGCCTAACCCGGTGGCTCCGAAGTGGGCCCTCCAGAGAATGGGCTTGATTCCGGGAGGAATCAGACTTCCACTGGTTCCGCTCGCACCGTCAAAACGTGAGCAAGTGGAGCTTGCTCTGCAGATCGGCGGGTGCATTTAATACTTATTCAATAACAGGACAGTATGAGATAGAATCTCATACTGTCTGTTAGTAATGTAAACTAAGCCCTTCCCAGGGTTTTTGGAGTTTTATAAATGGGTCAGTTTCCCGTACGCACAACATTGGTAATGGTTTTGGCTGCTTCTTTAAGCGGCTGTTCTTATTTAGGATCAACCTTTACCAATGAAAAAATTCAATACGAAACTACAAGTACCAGAGCACCTTTGGAAGTGCCTCCTGACTTATCTCAGCTGCCTTCCGATGATCGATTTGTCGTGCCGGGAAAGACTCAGGTTGTGACTGCTACTCAGATTTCTGAAATCGAAGAAGCACGCCGTGCATCCAGCGGCGCTCAGACTGAAGTTGGAGTTGCTCCGGTTTTACCGTCTACCGTCGTTGCCAAGATTGTGAAAGACGGTTCTGACCGTTACATTCAGGTTAATATGGCTCCTGATGCTTTGTGGAACGCCGTACTTGACTTCTGGCCCTCTGTCGGACTTCAAGTTGAAAGGGAAGATCCTCGTGCAGGCATCATGGAGACTAACTGGGCAGAAAACAAAGCCAATTTGCCGCAGGATATTATTCGAGCAACTTTAGGAAAGATTCTTGACTCTGTTTACTCCACCGGTGAAAGAGACAGATACCGCACCCGTTTGGAAAGAAATGCTCAGGGCGGAACGGATATTTATATTACGAACCGCCGCATGATTGAGGTCTACCAAAACGGTAGAGACGGCCAGACAGCTTGGCAGCCGGGGGCTCCGGACAAAGAGCTGGAAGCAGAAATGCTGACTAGACTCTCCTTGCGTTTGGAAAACGAGTTCAATCCGAAGCAGAAGACAAGAGAAGAAGTTGATACTTCCGCTCTTAAACCTGTCGCAGCACCGGAATATATGAGCAAGGAAATCAAAGGTGCAGACGGCAAAACAGAAGCTTTGGTTATTGACGAGCCGTTTGACAGAGCTTGGAGAAGAGTAGGCGTCGGTTTAGATCGCGTCGGCTTCAATATCGAAGATCGAGACAGAGCTGCCGGCACATATTTCATCCGTTACTTGGATCCGGAATACGAAGCTAAGAAGCATAGTGACGAAGGCTTGTTTACACGCTGGTTCGGAAAAGAAAAAGCCGTGGAAGCACCGATTTATAAGGTCGTCTTAGAAAACAACGGAGACGGCAAGACTCGCGTTACCGCTGCTCCGGAAAGCGAAAGAACGGATCCGTTAAGCACTTCTTCAAGAATTCTCAATCTTCTTCAAGAGCAAGTTAGATAACTATTTTTGAAGCTTAAAGACAGGACTTTGATTTTTCATTGGTCCTGTTTTTTTACGCCCATTGATGGTATTTCTAACGTCGGGGCTGAAAAACGATGAGTAATATAACGAAATCGAAAATGAGAGAAATAGCATGGCGAAAAATACTAATGTCGAGACAGTAGTAACGGTTGATAGTGTTGTGAAAGTAAAGATGAAAGTCACAACTGCCGGTAAAGACTTTGAAGAGGAAACAGAGGATGACGGAAGTTTTATCCTCATTGGACACAACGACACGCTTCCTGCCATAGAAAAAGCTTTAATGGGGAAAAAGGTCGGTGACAAAATCCATCTTAAACTTGAACCTGACGATGCTTTCGGAGAGTCTGACCCAACATTGATTATGGCTGTTCCAAATTCCATATTGGGAGACCATATCGAAGAAGGTATGAAGGTTGCGGGAACCGTGTTGGATCCGACTGACGAGAATATTTATACGGTTCTTGGGCCGGCTAGCTCCGGAGAAACTATCCTTGACGGTAATCATCCGCTTGCCGGAGAAGCTCTTACCATAGATATCGAAATTCTTGAGATTAACAAGCCGACTAAAGAAGAAATTGAAAACATGGAATCTCAGGCAGCTTCTTCCGATTTATTTGAAATTTCTGAAGTTACCAGAGATCAGCTTCCTCATTAAAAATTCAGCATTTAATTCAAATAATTGCCCGCAAATTTGAAGAATTCTCTTTATTGAATTTGCGGGCAAAGTTTGTTCTTTCTCTTCTGCCTGTCCGGTCCTAAAAGCTCCTCTCAGCTCTAGCATAACTACGCTTTAAACATTCGCCCTCTCACCACTTCCTTTTCTCAACAAACTATTTTTGTCAGAAAGAAGGCTCTTCTATCTCAAATTGAGTTCGTATATACCTTTACGGGTTATCCCTGCATAAAATTAGAGTCGTTTATTGCATTTTCTTACAACAGTTACTTTTAGATGAGGGAGGACCATGCTGGACTATCTAACTGGAATCAATGCTGTAACGATTTTGTTCGTATCTTTATGCGTATTTGCAATTGGCTATAGGTTCTATGGGCTTTATATTGCGCAAAAAGTTTTAGTCGTTGACAGCCAACGTGCAACGCCTGCCGAGAAATATGCTGACGGTCAGGACTATGTAAAAACTAATAAATTTGTCCTTTTCGGACATCACTTTGCTGCTATTGCTGCCGCCGGTCCTCTCTTAGGACCTGTATTGGCAGCTCAGTTCGGTTATTTGCCGGGCTTGTTGTGGATTCTTATCGGCTGTGTTCTTGCCGGCGGCGTCCATGATATGGTTGTTCTTTTCTGCTCTGTTCGTCATAAAGGAAAGTCTTTGGCTTATATCGCTTCCAAGGAAGTCGATAAGACCACAGGTTTCGTTGCCAGCTGGGCTGTATTAGCGATTTTGATTTTGACCTTGGCCGGCTTATCCATTGCTTGCGTTAACGCAATGTATAACTCTTTATGGTCAACTTATACGGTAGCAGCCACTATTCCAATTGCGATCTTGATGGGCGGCTATATGCAGTACAGCAAGCATCCGCTTCGAGTCACTATCGGAACAGTTATCGGCGTCATTCTTCTTTTCTTATGTATTCTCACCGGTCCCTGGGTTGCCGAACATCCGGAATACTTCGGCTGGTTGGATATGGATAAGAAGACAATGTCCATCGTTATTCCGGTTTACGGTTTCTTTGCTTCCGTGCTTCCGGTTTGGCTTCTCCTGCTTCCTAGAGATTATCTTTCTACATTCTTGAAGGTTGGAACTATCGTTGCCTTGGCTGTCGGTATTGTTTTCGTAGCTCCTCATTTCCAAATGCCTCCGCTGACTAAGTTCATCGGGGGAGGCGGTCCAATCGTTCCCGGTCCGGTTATTCCATTTATCTTTATTACTATTGCGTGCGGGGCTTTATCCGGCTTCCACGCCACTATCGGTACCGGTACCACACCGAAGATGCTCGACAACGAGAAGAACGTGCTGTTTGTCGGCTACGGCGCCATGCTGACAGAAGGTTTTGTCGCTATCATGGCTTTAATCGCCGCTTGTGTTCTTGTTCCTGCCGATTACTTTGCGATTAACTCCAGTGCTGAGCATTTCCAGGCCTTGGGAATGGCAGTACATGATCTTCCGCGCTTAGAAGCCGAAGTTCAGGAAAGCTTAGCAGCGCGTCCGGGCGGTTCCGTCAGCTTGGCTGTAGGTATGGCCTACATCTTCAGTAAGATTCCATGGATGGAACAGTTAATGGCTTACTGGTATCACTTTGCTATTATGTTCGAAGCCGTGTTTATTCTTTCTGCCGTTGACGCCGGTACTCGTGTAGGCCGTTTCTTCTTACAGGAAATGATGGGTAAGGTTTATCCTAAGTTTGCGGACAAGAATTGGCTTCCGGGGCTGATTTCTACTTCTATCGTCTTTACCGGCGCATGGGGATACTTGGTTTACTCAGGCGATATTACTAATATCTGGCCTCTGTTCGGTATTTCTAACCAGCTGTTAGCCTCTGTGACGCTGCTGATAGGTACAACTATGCTCATTCGCATGAACAAAGCGAAATACGCATGGATGACCGGAGTTCCCGGCGTCCTAATGACCATCATTACGATGTGGGCCGGCGTTTGGCTGATTATGTACCAGTACTTGCCTGCCGGTAAGAATCTACTAGCATTCCTTTCCGCCTTTGTGATGGTTCTAATGGGAGTCGTCATTTGGGGTACGGTCAGAAGGTGGTTTGCTCTTCTGAAAAATCATAATGTCGTGAAAGATGAATACGGCGTAGAAGTAAAAGAAATAGTTCAAGAATAGAAGTACGTCTTTGTTAAAGCCTTCCGGATATGGATTGAACCGCCGGAAGGTTTTTTCATATCTGAGCGTTTTCCATATTTGATTCTTGCTTCAAGCAGCAATACAATCTTGCCATTATCCGATCGGAGGATTAGGCTCTGTTGAGACCGGCCGATCGTCTTATTTAGATTCTCTAAATGACCTACCAAAATTCAGTTTCCTTCAGACGTGACCTTCACGAATTAGCTGAACTTTCCAATCAAGAAAAGAACACATCCGAATATATCGCCGGGAAGCTCCGTGAAATGGGCTTCGATGTTAAAGACCATGTCGGCGGCTACGGCGTAACTGTTGATATTGATTCAGGACGTCCGGGTCCTACGACTATGATTCGCGCGGATATGGATGCTTTGCCGTATCCGGATGAAAACGATCCGGAAAAAACGGTCGCTATCCATGCCTGCGGGCATGATGCTCATTGCGGAATTCTTCTCGGAGCCGCTCAGGAACTCAGAAATACTTTGAAGAAAGGAAAACTTCGCCTGGCATTCCAGCCGGGAGAGGAAAGCCTGACAGGCGCTCAGAACATGATCAAAGACCATGTTCTTGACGGTGTTGATATTGTCGTTGGCTCTCACATTCGACCGGTTCAAGACATTCCGTTCAACACTTTCTGCGCCTCCGTTAATCATGTAGCCTGCGCGACTGCAGAAATTACCATTAACGGTAAAATGGCTCATGCTGCACGTCCTCATCTCGGCATTAATCCGATCGAAGCAGCCAGCCAGTTAATAACGGCAATCGGACTCATTAAAGTAGACCCGAATAAATCTTGGTCTATTAAACCGACTCAGATTCATTCGGAAAAAGGGGCAACTAATTCCATCCCGAACTATGTGAAGGTTATTTTTGACATCCGTGCTCAGGATAATGAAGCTCTCCAGCAAATTCTTGACAAGATGAATGGATCCTGCCGTGCTCTTAAAGAAATTTTCGGTGCAGAGGCTTCCAGCGAAATTATTGACTATTGTCCTGGTCCCGAATACGACCCTGAATTAGTTGATCTTATGAAAAAAACTATCATTGAGCAGTTCGGTGAAAAAGCCTTAGCCAATGACTGTGGTGGCGGCGGTGAAGACTTCCATTTCTACAAAATTGCAAATCCTGAAGTTAGAACCGTCTATTTCGGGGTTGGAAGTGGTGCAACTCCGGGACTTCACGCGAGAGATATGCACTTTGATGACTCGGTTTTATCGTCGGCATCAAAACTCTTAGTGGAATTTATCCGTAAGATTAACGGGTAGCCCCCAATAAATAACAAAGGATGGTGCTTCAAAATTTGGCATCATCCTTCTCTTTTCTAATCCTCTTTAGCCTGCTCCTGCAGCTTGTAGAGTTCTTCCCATGCCTGCTTAGGTGAGAGTTCGTCCAAATCAAGGGCAAGTAAAGAGTTCTTCAACTTGTCGCTGAGTTCTTCCTCCGGGGGAAGGTCTGCTTTTTCCTCTGTGTTTTCTCCTCGTCCCGAATCAAAGAACAAATCTAGCTGAGGTTCATCTGTTTGAGCGGCTTTTTCTTCCAGCATTCTTTGAAGCTTTTGGGCCGTTCGAATTACGGATTTTGGAATTCCTGCCAGCTTAGCTACGGCAATTCCGTAGCTCTTGCTAGCCGGCCCTTCAAGAATCTCATGAAGGAACACTAATCTGGAAGACGAGTCAGCAGCAGATACGTGAACGTTAACGACGCCTGGAATGTTCTTTTCGAGCTGGGTTAGTTCGAAGTAATGTGTTGCAAAAAGCGTCATGCTTTGGCGGTTGATGACTAAATCTTCAGCGATCGCTCCGGCTAAAGAAAGCCCGTCAAAAGTGGAAGTGCCTCGCCCGACTTCATCCATTAGAACAAGACTTTCGGAAGTCGCTTGTCGGAGAATTGCAGCCGCTTCCGTCATTTCCACCATAAAGGTAGACAAGCCTTTGGCCAAATCATCGGAAGCGCCGATTCTTGTCAGAATTTTGTCTATAGGGCCGAGGACGGCGTCTTCGGCCGGAACGTAGCTGCCGCAATAGGCCAGTAACGCAATTAATGCCACGGAACGCATATATGTAGATTTACCGCCCATGTTCGGACCCGTAATAATCATCAGCTTACGCTGAGGATTCATGAAACAGTCGTTAGGCACATAATTGTCAATGGTGTTTTCAACAACCGGATGGCGTCCGCCTTTAATGCTCAGCTCAGGATATTTTGTAAAGGAGGGTTTGACCCAACGGCATAAATCGGCATGAAGGGCCAAAGACAGTAAAACATCAAAAATACTAACGGCTTGAGCCGATAGAAGCAGAGACTGAGTAAATTGCTTGATGGATTCAACAAGCTCGGTATAAAGAGACTGTTGGAGAGATTTGCTTTTCTCGTCAGCGACAATATGCTTTTCCTGATATTCCCTCAATTCCTGGGTGGTAAAGCGTTCGGTTCCTTTAAGTGTCTGCACCCGCAGATAATCTTCAGGGACTTTAGAAAGCTGAGCTTTGGTTATTTCGATAAAGTAGCCGAGCTTGCCGTTATATTCAATTCTTAAATTCGGGATGTCCGTTCGGACTTTTTCTGCCGCTTCATATTCCATGATGTAGCTGCCGCTGTTGTCTCTTAAGGCGCGGTATTCATCCAATTCGGCATTAAAACCCGGGGCAATGACATCGCCGTCTCTTAAGAAAGTCGGCGGATATTCAACAATAGCTTTTTGAAGCAGAGCATGCAGTTCGGAATTTAACGGCATGTCCGTGCCAAGGGAGCGGGATAAAGTCGTATCGACTCCCTTCGCAATATCAGAAAGTTTTTCTAAGGAGGGAAGGGCATTTCTTAGAGAAGCTAGGTCTTTCGGTCGAACGGTTCCTAATGCTATCCGGGTGGCAATTCTTTCAAAGTCCGGAATAGTTTTTAGGATATTCTGGTAGTCGTCAAAAAGATAAGTCTTTTCTAAAAGAGCTTCGATGGTGTCAGCTCTTTCCTGAGCAGATTTTTGATCTCTTAACGGAGAATTTAGCCATGAAGAAAGTCTTCGGCTCCCCATCGGCGTTTTGCAATGATCTAATACGCCGAATAAAGTATTTCTGGAATCTCCTCGAAGAGATTGAGTGATTTCCAAGTTCTTTCTGGAAGCCGCGTCAATGCCGACGGTTTCTTCGTTTTTTTCGACTACGATGTGATTAATATGGCTTAACTCAGTGCCTTGTGTTTGTGCTGCGTACTCGAGGATTGTTCCTGCAGCCGTAATCTGAAGGTCATGACCTTCAAGTCCGAAAGGAAGAAGCGTGGAAGTTTTAAATTGATCTAAAAGCGTTTTTTCGGCACGGATTCTGTCAAAGTTCCAATCCGGCAGAAAATTAACACTGCCGCTGGCAATTATCCGGTTTGTCTCTTCTCTGAATCTTTCCGGCACTAACAGCTCGGACGGGCCGATTCTCGCTATTTCATTTATTAGCTCGTTGCCGTTAACTTCCATCACCTTGAAAACCCCTGAGGAAAGAATAAGCCAGGACAAGGCTACTCGGTCGCCTTTTTTAGATGGATTCAAAGCCATCAAAATGCTTTCGTTTCTTTCTTTCAGGAGGTTTTCGTCGGTCAGTGTTCCCGGCGTGATGATACGAGTTAATTTCCTATCAAGAGGACCTTTCTTGGGATCTCCGATTTGCTCGCAAATGCCCACGCTGACACCTTGATTGACAAGTCTGACCAGGTATTGGTCAAGAGTAACAAAGGGCACTCCGGCCATCGGAATGCGTTCTCCGGATGGAGAGTTGGAGCGAGAAGTAAGTGTAAGGCCTAAAAGACGATGAATTCGTTCTGCATCATCGTAAAAGGTTTCATAAAAGTCGCCGATTCTATAAAGAATCAGAAGGTGCGGATTATCTCTTTTGATAAGGAGGAACTGACGCATCGTAGGCGTGGTTTTTGCATTGAAAGCAGGATCGTTCTCATCAAAATTTAAATAATCTTTGGCCATTTATGACTACCGGATGAACAAGGACAAAAATAATGTTAACGGAAAAAAGAAAGGCCGATCCGAAGACCGGCTTTTACACTAGAAGCAAAACAAAATTACTTCTTCAAATTTCTTTCAACAACGTTGAGAAGGGCAGGGAAGATTCCCGGAGCAGCGGCAACGATTTCATTTTTATCTAGATAGCCGCTTTCACCTGAGAAGTCAGTTACCAATGCACCTGCTTCTTTGGCGATCAAAGCGCCGGCTGCGATGTCCCAAGGTTTGATGCCTTTTTCAAAGAATCCGTCATAACGGCCGCATGCAACAAAGCACAAATCTAAGGCTGCGGAACCAGGTCTTCTCAGACCGCATGTGGATTCCATCATGTCTTTGAGAATATTCATGTAGGACTCATAGTCATCACCTTCTCTGAAGGGAAAACCGGTACCAATCAAAGAATTTCTCAAGATTGTGGCATTAGAGGCACGGATTCTGGCTCCGTCAAGGAAAGCTCCTTTGCCTTTAGTTGCTGTAAATAACTGATTCCTGCATGGATCGTAGACCACGGCGTGAAGCAAATGTTTGCCTTTTTTGCAAGCAATAGACACGGCAAATTGATCAATACCGTGAATGAAGTTCGTGGTCCCGTCCAGCGGATCAATAATCCATTCGTATTCACTTTCCTTGTTGCCTTGAGTGCCGTTTTCTTCGCCAAGGAAACGATGATCCGGATAGGCTTTAGAAAGAGTTTCGATGATGACCTGTTCACAGGCTTGGTCCACTTCTGTTACAAAGTCGCCGGATGATTTGGCGGAAATAGAAAGATTCTTGCGGTTGCCAAAAGCTCGAGCCTGAATTTTCCCTGCTTCGATTGCGGCTCTGACGGCTACATTGAGCATACCGTCATTAAAGCTATGGGAGACTGTAGAAGGTCTCGGCGTTTTATTTTTTTTCGGGGCCGGTTCCGCAGAGCTTTTCTTGGAAGTTCTTTTTGGAGCAGGTGTTTTTTTGCTCTGTTCAGGAGACTTAGTTGCCATGTTTGAATAAACCTTTGAATATCTTCTGAGCTCCGCAAAAGAGCTCTAAATAAATTAATATTGTCAGATTCTAAACTATTGGAGGTTGCATATGGCTTTTGTGCCCCAAGGAGGGCGGGTTAGGTTTGTGTTGGTTGAGCCTAGTCACGCAGGCAACATCGGCTCAGCGGCTAGAGCGATCAATACCATGGGATTTACGGAATTGTATGTGGTTAATCCCAGAGACCGGGACTACAAACAAAATCCAGAGGCCTTGTCATTTTGTACACGTTCGGCTGACGTGCTTTTGTCGTCGATATGTGTACCGGATTTGCAGAGCGCTTTACAGGATATTCAGCTTGCCTATGCTCTTTCGGGCTATGACAGAGAATTCGGGCCACCCTTTGTTTCTCTGACGGATGCTTGCCTAGAGGCCAAGGATGCCTTAGAGGACTCCAATATCCGAGTTGCATTTGTCTTTGGAACCGAAAGAAGCGGACTGACCAATGAACAAGTAAATCAGTGTCAAAGATGTGTAGGAATCCCTGCTAATCCGCAGTGTGACTCTTTGAACCTTGCGCAAGCCGTCCAAGTTACCGCTTATCAGCTTCAAACCGATTTGCGCGGACCCTTATTGAGCAAAGAAAGCCGCCGCTTCAGCTATGGTGAACTTGCGTCCGTTGACTCTATCGAGAAAATGTTCGGACATTTGCAGCAGGCAATGGTTGCATGCGGGGCTTTAGATCCTCAAAAGCCTAAATTCATGATGGAACGGTTCAGACATTTATTTTCCCGGACAGGATTGACCCAGACGGAAGTGGATATGCTTCGTGGAGTCTACTCCTCCATCATTCGTTCAAAAGATGAACGGAAAGGTAGTAAAAAACTGTAAATGTGAAGTTAGAATCAAGGAGGTTTTAACGGGAAGTTCTTCATGATTAACAGTATTAAAGAAGACATCAACAGTATTTACGAAAGAGATCCTGCGGCTCGATCTCGCTGGGAGGTTCTCCTATGCTATTCCGGTCTGCATGCCGTCATCATTCATCGCTTGGCTAATAAACTTTGGAAAGCTGATTGGAAAGTTACGGCCAGATGGCTTTCTCATGTAGGCAGATTTTTAACCGGAATTGAAATTCATCCGGCCGCTGAGATTGGAAAACGTGTTTTGATAGACCACGGTATGGGCGTGGTTATTGGAGAAACCGCAGAAGTCGGTGATGACTGTACGATTTATCATGGCGTGACCCTTGGAGGAACCTCACTTTCCGAAGGAACAAAAAGACATCCGACGATCGGTAGGAACTGCATTATCGGAGCCGGCGCTAAAGTATTGGGAGCTTTTACCGTGGGTGACAATTGCCGAATCGGCAGTAATGCTGTCGTCATTAAGCCGCTTCCCCCTGATTCGACCGCCGTTGGTAATCCGGCACGAATCGTCAAGAGAAAAGATAAGAAAGTTGATGCGGAAGAGCAAAGACAAGAAAAAGCTATTCACGATCCTAAACTTCACGTTCGCATGGCTGCCTACGGTTTTGTAGCAAACGAAGAAGACCCTTACGCAGAAAAGCTTAAAGCGATGGAGCAAAGATTAGAGAATCAAGAAAAATTGATTGAAGAATTAAAAGAAAAAGTTAAAAATTAATATTAAACTTGCAATACAACTAATAAGGCTGCCCGGATGAGCAGCCTTTTTTCTAATTATTTATTTTGCGGAGTTTGGTAAAGTTCTTCCACTTTATCGTGGAAACGCTCCAAAATTTTCTTACGGCGCAATTTCATTGTGACTGTTAGAAGTCCGTTGTCTACTGTCCAATGCTCACGCATCAGAGAAACATTTCTAGGTACGCCGTACTGGGGGAAATTAGAAGCTGACTTCTTTAATCTACGGATTGCCGCTAAGCGGACGTCTCTCCTTGTTAATGAGTTCGGGTTTTCCGGATCCACATTCAAAGAGGCTGCAAATTTTACCCATTCATTTTCATTGACTACAGCAAGAGCTGTAATGAAGGGACGTCCTTCACCTACACAGAGAACTTGTTCAAATAAAGGATCAGATTGGATTGCAAGCTCCAAATCTGTAGGAGGAATCTTTTCACCGGTAGATGTCACAATGATTTCTTTCAATCTGCCGTTGATGCGGATTCTCCCGTGGGTTTCAGAAATGCTCGCTAAATCTCCGGTTTTAAACCATCCATCCTCAGTAAAGACTTCTTTAGTAGCTTCGGGGAGCTTCCAATAACCTTTCATAACGGAGGGAGCTTTAATTTGGAGCTCTCCTGCATCGTCAATTCGTACCTGAACGTTAGGAAGCGGATTCCCGACAGTGACCGGATTATTATTTCCAACGACAGCAACGCTCACAACAGGTGAAGTCTCAGTTAAACCGTATCCTTGTCTTAAGGGAAGCTCTAAAGCACAGAAAAATCTTCCTAAAGAGTTGTTTAAAGCCGCTCCTCCTGCAATAGCTAAACGAACTCTTCCTCCGAAAACCTGTTTGAGTGCGGCAACGAATTTCTTACCGACTGCAGGCCAGAAGACATTGTCCAGCCAACTCATGGAAGAAGAGGGAACTGCCAAGTTGTTTTCACGACAAAATCTTCTCCAGCCGACGTCAATAGCGTGCTCTGCTAAAGCTTTCTTCATTGCGCCTTGTTCAGCTACTTTAGCCAAGAACTTCGAGTGAAATTGCTCGTATACACGAGGAACTGAAATAAAAATTGTCGGTTTAACCTGCTGTAAATCTTCTGCTAGCTTAAGCACGCCGCGAGAAAAAGTTACTTTAGCGCCGGTACAAATAGCCAGGTAATAAGTAACGGTTCGTTCAAAAGTATGAGAGAAGGGGAGGAAAGACAAATAGACGTCATTGTGATTGATATCGATTACTTGACCGCAGCCTTGAACGTTTGAAACGATATTCCGGTGGGTCAGCATAACGCCTTTCGGGTTACCGGTAGTGCCGGAAGTGTATACCACGCAAGCTAAATCCTCCGGAGAAATCTTCGGCTCTGTCAAAGTTTCTTTTTCTCCGGCTTTCAACCAATCTTTCAATGCCACGATTGGAACAGGAGAGTTTTCAGCATGTTCCAAAGTGTCTTCTTTAACCACTACAACCAGCTTTAAGTTCGGAAAACTGTCGCAAGCGCTGACCATGGCGTTCCAGCGTAATGTTTTAGGAACAAAAAGAATGGAAGCTTCGGAGTTGTTAATGATATAAGCACTGCTTGCCGGCGTATCGACGGCATGAAGAGGAACCGGAACACATCCGTTGCCCAAGATAGCCTGGTCTGCAAGGGCCGAGTCAATCGAGTTAGGAAGAAGGACGGCTGCTCTGTCTCCGGGTTTAATATTGGAAGCTTGGAGGGCTTTTCTCCATTTCAGAAGTTCTTCGGCAAATTCCGACCAAGTGACCGAACGCCAAGAATTAGTCTGTTGATCCCATTCTCCATAAGCTTCACGTGAGGGAAATTTTTTTAATGTTTCTTTCAAAAAATCCGGAACTATCGTGATCGGTTCTTCTTGGGATGAGGAGGTCATGTTAGTTGTCCTTATTTTTTCCAAAATCGGTGTACATAGATTCAATTTCTTTTTCAAATTTTTTGTTCAGAATTCTACGTTTAATTTTTAAAGTCGGAGTTAAGGCACCATTCTCGATAGTCCAAGGATCCAGTGTGGCTGTGACGGCTCGGGGTATTCCATATTGCGGGGCACCCTTAGCTGCGGCCTTCATTCTTCTAAGCAATGCTTGTTGTACGGCTTTTTTACTTAAAGAGTCCGGAGAATTAGGATCTAGCTCTAAAGTAACTGCTAAACGCTTCCACTCGTCTTTATTAAGAACAACAAGAGCGGAAATAAAAGGACGATTCTCTCCGATGAGCATAACCTGAGCAAACAGCGGATCGGTTTCAATCAACTGTTCGATATCGACCGGCGGCACTTTTTCACCGTTGGATGTGACGATAATTTCCTTTATTCGTCCCTTGATTCTTAAATAACGGTTCGGAAGGATGTCAGCCTGGTCTCCGGTAGAAAGCCAGCCGTCTTCAGTAATTGCTTTAGCGGTGTCCTCTTTGCGGTTCCAGTAGCCCCGCATAATCTGCGGCCCCCTCACCAGAAGTTCATCTTTGTCCCCGAGTTTGGCTTGAATTCCGGGAAGGATTTGCCCGACGGTCAAAGGATCGTTATTGCCAATTTTATTAACCGAAATAATCGGGGAGGTTTCAGTCATGCCGTAACCTTGATAAATTGGTACTCCAAGTCCAATAAAGGTTTTGATTACTTCAGGGTTGATTGCGGCTCCTCCCGAAACGGCAACTCGGACTCTGCCTCCGAATTGACTCTTTATGTTCTGTCGGACAAACTTCTCGTAAAGAGGTTCCAGAATCTTATCCGTGAATCTAGGTTCTTCGCCCTCAAGACCATTTTCTTTGCAGAATTTTCTCCAACCGGATTCAATGGCCCCCGTAAAGAATTTCCTGGCTAATAGAGATTTGGTCTTTAAACGTTCCTGAATCTTTGCATTTACTTTTTCATAAACCCTTGGGACTGACATCAGAATTGAAGGTTTGACAGTCTTTAAATCATCAACAAGACGTGCGATTCCGCGGCTGAAGGTGACCTGGTTGCCCATTCCTAAACCAATGTAGTAAGTCGTAGTTCTTTCAAACGTATGACTCAGAGGTAGGAAAGACAGCCAGCTGTCTGTGGGTTCAGGTGCGATGTTGTATAGCAGACTGGAGATGTCGCTCATAATGTTTTCATGAGTCAGCATAACGCCTTTTGGTTTTCCTGTTGTACCGGAGGTATAGACCAGGCATGCAAGATCTTCTTGTTTAGGCAAAGGAGGAAGCTCTGAGATTTCCTTTCCGCTAGACAGCCAGTTTTGCAGACTTATGCCTTTAACTTTGCCGTTATCTTCGTCTTCATCGTTGATAAAAACCACCGTTTGCAAATCAGGAAGACCGTTTGTGCCTGCAGCTTTCTCAATAGCATGCCATCGTGCGTGGTTTAAAGTAACCAGGACTTTTGTGCCGGAATCTTGAAGAATGTAGGCGCAGTTGTCAGGAGTATCAATAATATGGAGAGGAACCGGAACAAGGCCGACTAAAAGCGCTCCTTGATCAAAGCAAACTGCTTCGATTGAATTAGGCAAAAGCATCGCAACTCGATCTCCCTTTGTTAAGCCAGCAGCAGTGAAGGCTTTAGCCCACATAACGGAACGATCGTAGAGCTCTTTAAAGGTAAGAGTAACCCAACGCTGCTGAGCAGGATCATATTCGGTGACCGCAGGAATATTGGGTCTTTTATCCAAATGATGGCTTACTAATTCCGGAAGGACAAAAAGTGAGCGTATTTCATTTGCTCTTGTTTTACCGTTTTCAATCATATAAAGCAGAATTCTTACAAAAATAGACAACAAAGAAAGGGAAACCCCTTCTTTGCAAACTCTTACTAATTCAACTTTGCAAGTTTAGCCTAATTCAATGTAAAGGCTCAGATTAATTGTGTAGACAAAGTTAGGATGCCGCTCTTAAATTTGAGAAAAACTACACTAAATTCTTGCGGACTAGGAGCGTTGCGACAACCGAGGCAGGAATATCAATAGATTTTGGTTCTGTTTTGACCGATTTGCCGATAGGCTCAGGTAAGGTCGTACCTAACTGCATATTTTGATTTTCCACGAACTTCAGGACGGAAGTCAGGCATTCCACATCTTTTTCTTTTGCTTTGACTTCCATGATGTTAAGCATAGTCATGCTTTCGTCGTGAAAGTTGGGATAATCTACAAATTGAAAGTCAACCAGATCCTCAACAGATAATTGACCGCTGTCCGCCGTTACATAACGGAATAAATAGGCAAAGACTTCGTTTGAGCAGTCTTTCAGTTCAAACTTGACGGTAAAGTCAAGAATGTCATCCGAGAGCCCCTCAGAAGAGGAGTCTTCGTCAGAAAGATCATCAAAACTTAGGCTTCCGGTTTTAACTGAAGAGACTGTCAGCTCTGATTGCTTGACTCTCTCCCATAAAGCCTGACAATCATATTTCTTTAAACGATAGGACTGAGCTTTAATTCTGAAAGTAGCCTCACCGTCTTCATCATGTCCGAAATCAGCGGTAAAACAGTTGATCAAATCATCGGCATGAGAGAGAGCTTCATTAAAAGAAAAAACTGCACCGGCATCAGACAAGTAAGAAAGATATTTTTCTAATCTTCTGCTGTCATATCCTTTTCTATCCAGTTTTACTTGTTCAAAGGCATACTGACCGGCCAACTGGCTCACAGAGAATTTGTTGCCCGCACTATCTTCGAAACCGCGATGCTGGTTGATGAATTCAGTCACAAATTCCAAAGACTCTTTGCCATATATCGCAAGGCAAATAGGAATATTTGTTTTTGTGTGACTGGTCAAACGCATTTCAGAATAAATATTGTTCGTTTAAGGGATGACAATTTTACAGAGTTCAGAGATGTTTTGCCGACAAAGTGAGGATAGACCCAAGGGAGAGCTTTTGAATAGAGAGAAGATACCTATGAAGTAGTAATTAAGGGACAGATTAATATAAAACATTTAAAATAAAAAAAGTAATTATCGAAGAATAACTATAAAAAAATAACTAATAGTTATTTTATGAAGTGATAAACGCGAGTAACTACTTATTTTTTAAGGATAAATTAGTAATCCCGAAGATGTAAAAATTATAAAAATTAGTGTATTCTGTATGTACTGAAATTGTTGCGTCGCTCCTCAAACAAAACGCATCGGATTCTTTCTGGTTGGTCCCGGAAAAAAATCCACAGTAAATTTAAAAAGGCTGTCGAGAAGTTCGACAGCCTTTTTTCTAGCTTATTATGTTCTTCTCCCGTTAATCCAGATTCGACAGGTACTTTTCTAAGTAAAAAATATTTTATCTTTCCTTTTTTTTAATCGTAATTTCTTTTCATGTTTTAAAAATAATTTTCAAGATCGGAAGTTAAGTAGCTAATGTTTAAAATTTGCAGGAGTAAAAAATAGATTCGATTTAATGCGTCCCTAATTTTTGAAACTAAAAATTCAAAACTAATTAAATATTTCTTTAAAGTATCTTTAATGGATATAAATTAAAGATTAAACTTATTTAACACAAAACTAACTTCATTTTTCCTCTCTCGCTGGTGATGTGATGGAAATTGTGTTTCGGTAAAGATCTTTTATCAAAAATACAACCCGAAAATTCACCGGCTCGAAATTGAAAAAAGATGTACCCATTTAGGGTTTGTTCCATCCAATTCAAAAACAAGCTTTTTTCAATATCTTGTGTGGGGTAATTTTTCCAGGCTCGATAAAGATAAAATACTTGGAAGAATAATAAGTTAGTCTCCCTAAACGGGAGCTAAATGATTGAAGATTGGTTCCGTTTTGATATTCCTAAAAAATTTTTAAACTACTATATATAGTAGTAACTTATATAGGGGGTATCTAACTGTTGTGTTAAAAGCCTCCTCAAAAGAACAAAAAAGAGATAAGATCTGTAGCCCGCAAATTCGAAAATGAGGTTTGCGACAATACTGATTAATTGTTTTTTGGAGGTGTGTTTCATGAACTCTACAGAGGCTTTGCCTAAGTTCGTCATCAAACGTGACGGCAGTGTTAAAGATTTTGATATAACAAAAATCGCCAACGCTCTTGCTAAGGCAGGTAAAGCTACCGGTGAGTTCGATGATGCCACTGCTAATCGAATCACTCATATTGAAGTTGTTCGTCACCTCCAGAAGAACGATCTAACAACCCCGACCATCGAGCAAATTCAGGACGCCGTAGAAAACGCTCTTTTCGATACCGGCTATAGGAAAACTCTCAGAGCCTATATTGTTTACCGTGAACAAAGAGCAAAAATGAGAGATGCCCGCAAGAGCCTTGTGGACGTAGAAAGCTCAATGAATGAATATTTGCTTCAGCAGGATTGGCGCGTCAATGCAAATGCCAACCAAGGATATTCTCTAGGCGGTTTGATTCTGAACGTCTCAGGAAAAGTCGTTGCCAACTACTGGCTTAACTTTGTTTATCCTCCGGAAGTAGGCCGTGCACACAGAGAAGCAGATATTCACATTCACGACTTGGATATGCTCTCTGGCTACTGCGCCGGCTGGTCTTTAAGAAGACTTCTCAATGAAGGCCTTAACGGCGTTCCGGGTAAAGTAGAGGCGGGTGCACCGAAGCACTTAAGCAGTGCTATCGGTCAAATCGTTAACTTTTTAGGCACGATGCAGAATGAATGGGCCGGTGCTCAGGCATTCAGTTCTTTTGATACATATCTTGCACCTTACATCCGTGTTGACAAACTCTCTTATAAAGAAGTCAGACAGTGCATCCAGGAACTTATTTATAACCTGAACGTTCCTAGCAGATGGGGTACTCAGACACCTTTTACAAATCTTACATTCGACTGGACATGTCCGGAAGATTTGAAGCAGCAGGTGCCTGTCATCGACGGAAAGGAAATGGACTTCACCTACGGAGATCTCCAAGAAGAAATGGCCATGATCAACCGTGCCTACATCGAAGTCATGCTTGAAGGCGATGCTAAAGGCCGAGTCTTTACTTTCCCGATTCCGACTTACAACGTTACTCCGGATTTCGATTGGACGAGCGAAAACTCTAAGCTCTTGTTCAGCATGACTGCACGGTACGGGCTACCGTATTTCCAAAATTTCATTAATTCGGAATTGAAGCCGAACATGATTCGCTCCATGTGCTGCCGCCTCCAGTTGGACTTGAGAGAACTCTTGAAGCGCGGCAACGGCCTTTTCGGCTCTGCAGAACAAACCGGCTCTTTAGGTGTTGTCACCTTGAACTGTGCACGTCTCGGCTATGTTTTTGCCCAGGATGAGGAAGGTCTATTCAAGAGAATTGAAGAGCTTCTTGAAATCGCTAGAACCAGCTTAGAATTAAAGCGTAAGGTTATCCAGCGTCATATGGATCAAGGCTTGTTCCCATACACTAAACGTTATCTCGGTACTTTGAGAAACCATTTCTCCACAGTCGGTGTTAACGGTTTGAACGAAATGATCAGAAACTTTACACAGGACGAACATAACATTACAACTCCTGAAGGGCACGCCTTTGCTGCGAAAGTTCTCGACTTCATTCGTGAAAAACTTGTTATTTTCCAAGAAGAAACCGGTCATATGTACAACTTGGAAGCTACGCCGGCCGAAGGAACCACATACAGATTCGCTAAAGAAGATAAGAAGCGCTTTCCGAAGATTCTTCAAGCCGGTACACCGGACCATCCTTATTACACCAACAGCTCTCAGCTCCCGGTTAACTTTACGGATGATCCTTTCGAAGCCCTTGAAATGCAAGAAGATCTTCAGAAGAAGTACACCGGTGGTACAGTTCTGCACTTGTACATGAACGAAGCTATTTCCAGCTCGGAAAGATGCAGCGATATCGTTAGAAGAGCATTGACGAAATTCCGCTTGCCCTACATCACCATTACACCGACATTCTCCGTCTGTCCGAAACACGGATATATCCCGGGCAACCACGAGTTCTGTCCTAAGTGTGATGCTGAATTGATTGCTAAGAAGAGATTGGAACAGTCTTCAGTAACAGATAATTTTTAACATTTATTTTTTAATTTCATAAGGAAGAGTTGCTATGAATACCACAGATAAAGACATCGTTTTGAAAGACGAAGAAAGAACAAAATGCGAAGTTTGGACACGCGTTATGGGTTATCACCGTCCTACTTCTTCTTTTAACATCGGAAAACAAGGCGAATTCGCCGAAAGAAAGTACTTCACCGAAGAGAAATGCGGCTGCTCTAAGTAAGTCCATTTTATTTTGCATAGCTCCGCACTAACTCTGCGGAGTTTTTTTACGTGTGCGCCCAGCAGGGCGTCTCTCTATAGGGTGCAAATCCCGAACCTGCCCGATGAGGGGAAAGGTTAGCGACTCGGCAAGGGTTCAACGGCGACGTTGAATCTGAAGGAAGCTGATAGCAAAATGCATGTTCAACGAACAGGAAGCGGATAGGAGGCGGTCTAGGCGGGTTTGGGGGCATGTATACCCAACGCCCAATACTCATACAGGACCCTAGGACGTAGATCCGATGGACAGGCAGGAAAGAGCGGCGTCATACCTGGGGAGATCTGATTTAATGCCACTGGCTACAGGACTCGAGAGGGAACTGGATGTTAAATCAGAAGTCAGCCGAGGTCATAGTAGGGGTAACTCGAAGGACCGAACATTAACGATGTAAGTAGAGGTGATTAATCTCATGATTATTGCAGGAACTCAGACCAACGCTCTCAGAGCGTCTGTTACAACACAAGGCGGGCAGAACTGCGCGGTGCGGTAGACAGCCGAAGCAAGAGGAGCTAGTCATGGCGAAATCACAATGGACGAAAGCAGAACCT